>JAKPQU010000609.1 GCA_029555925.1 Bacillota bacterium | reverse complement strand
TGTAACGTAACGCGTGACGCGTAACGCGAGGATTACTGATTTGTAACGTGACGCGTGACGCGTAACGCGTTACGCGAGGATTACTGATAATAACCTTAAAATTTCTTCAAATTCGGTTCTATTCCTCTTTTTATAAATATTACGAAAGGAAAGATTCTTTTTTCGTCTAATACTTTATTTATTATAGCCTATAGTCACTTTCATAACTATACATAAATAATGACCTCGTAATGAGTAATGCGTGATGCGCAGGAATTAAACGCGTGACGCGTTACGCGTTACGCGTCACGACAACTTAAATGCTCACAGGTTATGAAATAAACTATACAGAATATTGAATAAACCATGAAGGAGATAGAAACTTATGATTTCGGAAAGAGCAAGAAACATAACACCAAGCACCACACTGGCAATAACATCGAGGGCAAAGAAAATGAAGAAAGAAGGGAAAGATGTAGTAATTCTGGCTGCAGGAGAACCTGATTTCCCAACACCTGACAGAATAAAGGAATTTGCTATAAAGGCAATAAAAAATAATTTCACAACCTATACTGCCACTGCAGGTATACCGGAATTAAAAGATGCCATATGCAAAAAATTCCTCAGAGATAACGGGCTCACATATTCTCCTTCCCGGGTCATGGTAAACTGCGGGGGGAAACATGCCCTCTATAACTGTTTTCAATCCCTTTTAAACACAGGTGATGAAGTCATACTATCGGTTCCTTACTGGAACAGTTATATCGAGCAGGTAAAACTTGCCGGCGGGAAAACCGTAGAAATTCCTTCAAAATCTGACATGTCTTTAAATATAGAAGGTATTAAACAGAGCATTACGGAAAAAACAAAAGTTATTCTCATTAATTCCCCTTCAAATCCGAGTGGATATGTTGTATCCGAAGAAGAAGCGAAAGCACTAGGAGAAATACTCATAAAAAATAAACACATCTTTTTAATATCAGATGAGGTCTATGAATATTTTATATATGACGGCAAACACTACACAATAGCCGCCATGTTCCCTGAATTAAAAGAAAGAACTATCATAATAAATGCTGTATCTAAAACCTACTCTATGACAGGATGGCGTATAGGTTATGCAGCAGGGCCGGAAGAAATAATAGCTTCCATGACAAAACTCCAGGATCACATGACATCAAATCCGAGTTCCATATCACAGATGGCTGCACTTGAAGCCATAAATGGAAGCCAGGAAGATGTCAAAATAATGGTAGAAGAGTTCAGGAAAAGAAGAGAATTTCTTATAGACAATCTGAATAAACTTCCCTTTATAAAATGTTCTCCTCCGAAAGGAGCATTCTATGCTTTTGTAGACATAAGTAATACAGGCATCGGTTCGGGAGAATTTGCGAACAGGCTTTTAGATGAACAGCTGGTGGCAGTCATTCCGGGAAATGCTTTCGGAATGGATAATTATATAAGATTAAGCTTTGCCGCAGCCAGAGAAAGTCTGGAAAAAGGCATAGAGAGAATGGAGAAGTTTTTAAGGAAAGTGAAGGGTGAGTCGTGAAGAGTGAAGAGTGAAAAGAGCAAAAAGCGAGCAAGGTTTACCTTACGCGTAACGCGTTACGCGTCACGATTATAGCATCACACATTATTTCTAAAACGAAAGGCTTTAACAGTGCAAAAGAATCTCTTACTATATATATGCTTATTTATTTTCTTTCTATTTTTTTCATATACAGAAAAATCAGAATCTTCGAATGACATGATCTTCATACCTGCAGGGGAATTTACAATGGGTAATCCCAGGGGTGAAGGTAACAGTGACGAATGGCCGGCCCATAATGTTTATCTGGATGATTTCTATATAGACAGATATGAAGTCACCAACAGAGAATTCGCAGATTTTCTAAACAGTGAAGCTTATTCTGATGACTGGATAAATATAAAGGATAAACGGTGTCTTATAGAAAAGAAAGGCCATGTATACATACCGAAAGAGGGCTATGAAAATCATCCTGCCGTAGGTATCAGCTGGTATGGAGCTTCTAGTTATGCTAAATGGGCAGGGAAACGTCTTCCTACTGAAGCGGAATGGGAAAAAGCGGCAAGAGGAACAGACAGAAGAGCCTTCCCATGGGGAGCAGAGTGGGACAGCTTAAAATGTGCCAATTCATGTTCCGGCGGAATAAAAATGCTTATGCCTGCCGGCAGTTTCCCGGAAGGAGCAAGTTATTACGGAGTAATGGATATGGCAGGTAATGTATGGGAATGGTGTAATGACTGGTATGACTGGAATTACTATAAAAAAAGTCCTTCAAAAAATCCTTCAGGTCCCGTCAAAGGAAACAGCAGGGTCATAAGAGGAGGGTCATGGTTTTATTCAAGTCCATCTGATTTCAGATGTTCCAGAAGAGCAGGGAAAGGATTAACATGTAAACTCATCAATATAGGTTTCAGATGTGTAAAGGATTTCTAAAAAATTCTATCTCAAATAACATTATTGCTCAATACAGATTTCAGATGTGTAAAGGATTTCTAAAAAATTCTATTTCAGATAACATTATTGCTCAATACGGATTTCAGATGTGTAAAGGATTTCTAAAAAATTCTATTTCAATAACATTATTGCTTTCTTTACCAGCTCCAGAAAGCAAATGTAAAAAACCACCCGGAACCGGTATTAAAAATATTTAAGCTAACATTATTGCTTTTTCACCAGATCCAGAAATTCCATATAATCATATTGATTATCAGAGTCACCTACAGTGGAGTAAGCTATAGTTTTATATACGGTAATATTACTGTTATTATAAGAAATCTCTACCATGGGTTCTACTGTTCTGTGATTTTTCCTGACAAGGGATCCCATATTTATTGCCTCATGACTTTCAAGAGGCGGTTCGGCAAGAAATTTACCTTCCTTCAAATCCCTTGCTGCAAGTTTCGCAGTAATCATAAAATTTTTAGTTTCTTTATCCCTGGGATTCTCTTCATACTGTTCAAAGCCGAGAATTTTACAAAAATAATTAACCAGTTCCTCTTCTGTATATTTATCAAGATTATCGTTCAATGACAAAACCTCCTTACTCTCAAGTCATACTCGGGTTATGGGGTTCATGTGTCGAGTTCTAGGTCTTACAATTCCTGACCCGGCACCCATAAACCATAACCCTAAAAACCAGATTTTACGCCATAAAAAATGAACATTCCTATACACTAAACTTAATATAAATTCTATATTAATGTCACTTTTTCCTTCATAAACATTCAAAATGGTGAGTAATGAAACCCGTTCACTACTCACCATTTACCGATTATTGGTTAAGCAACACTATCAAAGACAAGACCTTTCATACAGGTCATATTCTGTATTTTCTTTTCCTCAGAAACAGAAGAAAGATGGTTCGCAACAGTCTCTATAAAATTTAAAATACCCCTGCAGGCATCGGAAATAGCTGACATTATATCTTTATCTTTTTTTATTAATTTCCCGAGATAATCTCTGTTATAACTTTCCTGAATTTTTTCAATTCTCTGCTGATCGGACTCCCTGTATTCTCCGGAAGATTCTTCATGTTCATAAGAAGAGTTTTTCTGAGAATCCTCTTTTTCAAATAATTGCTCCCATTCAGATGTAAAATCTACAATCTTTTCCTTTAGATATTTTTTATCGGAAGAACTATTTTTAAACAAAATAGTATTATTTTCCAGTTCCTTAAAAATCTCTTCTCTTTTACTATTTTTGCTCTTATTTTCTTTTTCTTCCGAAACATTAATGTCTTTTGGCTGAAAATCAATACGTCTCAGAGCAGGCAGATAAAGTTTAACATTTTTTGATACATCAACATCATCACGGACAGATGAATTAACAGGTCTTATTGATTGAAGGTTATCATATCTGCCTATATTCATCTTACGTGCCTCCTTATCTGAGAGAAACCTCTTAATATAATCTTCGGAATAATTTCTTTTTTCTTTAATGTATTTAAAGATATTTTTTTAAAATATTTTTATAGTTAGTTTCATAACTATCCATAAATAATGACCTCGTAATGCGTAAAGCGTAATGCGTGATGCGCAGGGATTAAACCCGTCACGCGTCACGCGTTACGCGTCACAACGACTTAAATTCTAATAACTAAAAAAACACAGAGGTTAAACAACGTACGAGAGAGTATTGCCCTTATTTAATCTCTTCCACCACAAAATCTCCCATCTTCAATGACAGTAATCTGACCCTTGTGCCTTCCGTTAAAAACTGTCCGCTTTGAGATGAGGCTGTATAAGTTTCTTCCTCTCCGTCTATGACTATTTTTCCCATCGGTTTCAGAGGTACCGTTACAGTTGCAGATTTGCCTATAAAGGATTCTTTACTTTTTACGCTTAAAGCTTTGATTTCCTGTCCTGTTTTTGGTTTACGCCGGAAAAATGATATGAGTATAAAAGACAGTACATACATAAGAGGAAGAAGGGCAGCCATAAGAGCAATTGCTGCTTCTGTATTTGCCCATCCCGGTATAAGCAGAACAAATATGTTTCTGCCATTTAAGAGTATAAAAGGTAAAGAAACAAATATAAGAGCTTCCCAGTTAAAACCGGGAATCTTACGAAGTTTATTTATAAATACTGCCCACAGACCTGTGAGGGCTCCTGCACCGGCTAAAGAAAGTAAAATCAGGGTTACCTCTGCGCGAAGATGGGGTATGAGCAGTAATCTGCAGAAATAACCCAGAGCAGCAATTATACCTGAAGGTATTAACATAAAACCACAGGTAAGAGTACTTGCCAGAAATGTATTTACCTGGTCATCTTTAATTACTATTTCGTGCTGTGTTTCTTTCTCTTTCTCGGGCAACTGAAGTGGAGTTTCCTGGTTACTGGAAAAAGCTTCTTTAAACTCCGAAATATTTCCATACCTTTCAGAAGGTTCGGCGCTCAGGCATTTTAAAATAACAGGCTTTAAATGGGTTGGTATATTTACATGATTTTCTACTTCTTTTCTCCCCTTTTGATCCGGAAGATCAGGAACTTCTCCCGTAAATAGATAATATATGGTTGCGCCAAGACTGTATATATCGGATCTTTCATCTGTCTGCCTTTTACCGTATTGTTCGGGAGGAGCGAAACCAGGTGTGCCTACTATTACGGTATCACTCTTCTGACTTTCTTTAAATATACGGGCTATGCCGAAATCTATCAGTTTTATAGTAGAATCGTCTGTTATCATTATGTTCGACGGCTTTAAATCACGAAATATGATGGGAGGTTTCTGACTGTGTAAATACTCAAGAACATTACAGAGCTGAGAAATTATCTTTGTTATTTGATCTTTATCAATGACAGGGTTGCTCTCTCTGTATTCCTTCAGGTTTCTTCCTTTTACATAATCCATAACAAGATAATATCTTTCCCCTTCACAGAAGTAATCTATTACCTTGGGCAGATTGTCATGGTGAAGACGGCTCAACATATGGGCTTCCTGTTTGAAGAGCTCCATAAATTGCTCTCTTTCGGTAGCTTCAAGAAAGGTAGGATTCATTTCTTTAATGACTCTGTCGTCGGGAAGACGGGCATCTGATACAAGATAAACAGTACCCATAGCACCTTTTCCTATATAACGTTTTATGGTATATCTGTTCTGTAATAATGTTCCTGTCGAGAGAGGTTCCATGATAATAACCTGCCTTTCTGAGTTCGTGACGCGTCACACGCGAGGATTGTTTATGACGTCAGTATAATTTTCTATACTCTTATTATATACGATATATACGATGAAAGGGTCAAACAATCCTGCTTTGATAAAATTTAGATAGGAGTTACGCATTTTTTTATAAAAATATCAATAAACCTTTGTCATTCCCGCGTATGCGGGAATCCACCGGGAATTCATAAAAAGCTTATGAACTCACGCTTTCACGGGGGTGACAGACAAATAATGAGTAATACCATTTAGCTATCAACTATAGCGCTTTGCCTGCCTGGTGCTCCGGAGCAACGAAGTCCCAGAAGGGCAAAAAATATCACGGCAGCACAGGTCTATTTGAATAGAATATAATGCAAAGTGGCATGATGTAAGTTCTAACAAATATGCCTGTTCCAGTTTAGATTTTTTTCGGAGGAGCGCCAGGCAGGCAAAACCAGGAGATTTATAATACTAAAATTGATAGGGAATTGGTATAACTCCTGGTTAGAGTAAAAAAATAATATCCGCAAAAAGGTTAATAAAAAGATATGTAATAAAGGTAATATTCTACAAAGGGGTCAATTTTTATGGTAAAACAACAATCTAGAAATCCCGAGCTTCAGATAGTAAGGGAGCACTTGAATTGTTTTGCCCAGGTTTTTCCCCTGAGAGAGTTTTATAATATTGAGATAGGTTAAAGGTTCAGCAAAAATCATGGCGAACAATCTTACCATGATTAAGTTCACCTTGAACCAGAGAGAAGCCGGATTGCTGCGGTAGAGCTTCAGGAGAAAATTCATCCATTCTGACGGGATAAAGCCTGCGAGCCAGATCATATTGTTTATGGTCGTCTTGCTATACTGGAGGTAGTTCTTACTCTGATACTCTTCTCCCTGTATAAAGCCCTGCTCCAGTGCTCTTCTTCGCAGTTCTGTGCCGGGATAGAGACTCAGGGAATAAAACTGAGGATAGAATGGTTTTGGCGTTTCCATGAGTGTTAAAAGGGTCTCTATTCGGTCTTCATCTGTCTCGAAGGGGTTATCAAGAATGACGTCATAGAAGGCAGCCAGGTCATGTTTTCTGACGACCCTCGCAGCATTCAGAAAGTCCTGCTTTCCTGACCGCCGTTTATAGATATCACGACATACATAATCGCTTCCGCTCTCAAGGCCAAGGCTGATCCAGGCAAGGCCCGCTGATTGCAGCAATGCTATCTTTCGTTCTGTAATGAACGTCGGGATGCACCTGGCAATAAAAGGTCTTTTGATTTCGGCCTCATATAAATGACAGAACCGTTCCATATCTTCATCTTTTCTTGAGAGAAAGCAATCGTCGTGAAAGTTTATGTATTCAATGAACGGATATTCGGCGATCGCCTTCTTCAACTCGTCAATAACATTATGAATATCCCTGAATCTTAGTTTTTTTGCCCCGTATATCGTCGCCAGTGCATTATTGCAACAGTAAGTACAGGAAAAGGGACAGCCTCTGGAGGTCATAATTGAATATGTTGTGCCGGAATATCTGGCGTATTTCCTGAACATTTGCATATTCAACGGCATTATAGCTCCTCTGTGAAGGACATAACTGTTTCGCGGTAAGTGCTCTGTTGATGGAAGAACCCCAAGATCCTCTATGAGCGGATAGAGAGGATTACGAATGATCTGACCGTCTTTTTTAAAGCACAGGTTACCGATTGCCTCCACGCCGGTTCCGTCGGCCAGGGCACCGGCAAAATCCACAATAAACCGTTCCCCCTCGCCAATACAGACAAAATCGGCATAGTCCAGACATGTCTCAGGTGCAATGGTCGGATGGATCCCTCCCCATAGAACAGGTATCGAGAGATGGGAGTCCTTCAAAATGCGTGTCATATGGACGGCACGATCATACTCGGTTGACATAAGGCTTATGCCGATAAACATAGGTGAAAGCGTCTCTACAAGACTGGAGACAACTTTATACATTGCAGTGCTTGAAGATGCTGGCACGAAAAGTATATTCGAAGCAAAGCCGTGTTGCAGAAGTTGATAATGAAGGCTTCTAAGACCTATAACATCCAGATCATCCTGCAGTGAAATCAGTAATATATTTCGGTTCATTTCGAACAGTCCTTTCCATTATGAATAGCCCGATATAGCAATACAGTGGTGTCGCGCTGCCGTCAGATGCAAATGCCTGTTAACCGGCATCCTGTATAATTACTACTGTGGTGAGCATAAATAATACATATCTGCTCTCGTGACACGTAACGCATGACGGGAGGAAGACTTTTATTGCATGCTTATGCTCAGGTCAGTAATTAGAATATTCCTTTTTATTGATGTAAATCCTTCTTTCCGAACGTTTTAAATGATTATACTTTTTTGCATAGAAAATTACATTATCATACTGAAGAATTTCAGTGGCCAGCTCCTGGAGAAAAGAAATTCGTCGTAGTACCTGTATATAATATCATTAAGAGTTAACATGACATGCCTGGAAGAACAAAGTCAGGAGAAAGAGGATTATTGGTTTTCGGAAGGGGCTGGCCACTGAAATTCCATATGTGTTTATCTATGCAAAGGAGTATAAAAAATACTCATACACCGGTTAATTAACCACGATGATTTTATACATGTAATAGAAGCTAAATCTGACCGGGTTATAATGACACACATTTTAATCGCTGACGTAACGGGCCTTACGAAAAGATAGAGGACAGGAAATCTTCCTGCCCTGTAATTACACAACCTTCGGCTGTGTTATTTTTATTCTATTCTCAGAGAAATTTATATCAGGATCTTAAAATACTTTTCTTTACTCTCCCCAGGAAATTCATAAGATCATCAAACTGGGCGTAAAGAACAGGTATGACGAGTAATGTAAGCATAGTGGACAGAAGAAGTCCGCCTATTACTGCAATGGACATGGGGCCGCGCATCTCGGAACCGGAACCAAGCCCCAGAGCTATTGGAAGCATACCGAAGATCATGGCTATAGTAGTCATAAGAATAGGTCTTAATCGTGTAGGCCCGGCTTCCTTTATAGCTTCATCCCTTTCCATGCCTCTTCCTCTCAGGGTATTGGTGTAATCAATAAGAAGTATGGCATTTTTGCCTACAAGTCCTACAAGCATAATAATACCAATCATAGACATAATATTAAGCGTTTTTCCTGTAATATAAAGTGCCAGTAAACCTCCTACCATGGCCTGAGGAAGAGCAAACATGATGATAAATGGATTTAAATAACTCTCAAAAAGTGCTGCCATAACCATATAAACAAGTATTATAGCAAGCAGAAGTGCTTCCACCATATACTGAAAGGACTCTACCATACGTTTTCCTTCACCGCCAAATTGAACTGTTATACCGGAAGGAATAGTAAGTTCTTTTGCAAGTCTTGTTTCGATAGATTTCTTTACATTTCCGAGAGGATAGCCTTTTACAAGTTCTGCACTTATAACAATCTTTCTCTGTTTGTTTGAATGTTCAATCTTATTCGGTGCAGGGAGGGTTTTAATTGTACCTATGTCTTTTATACATACAGGTTTATCATCTACCTGACCGAGATAAATATCTTCAACCTGATAGGGCTCTTTTCTGTCTTTTTCTTTAAGCCTCACTCTTATATCATATTCTTCTCCGAATTCCCTGTATTTAATATCGGTATTTCCTTCGATACTTGTTCTCAATATACTACCGATAGTTCCCACAGAGATTCCATGGGAAGACATTTTCATTCTGTCCATGACAACCCTTGTCTCAGGTTTACCCTGTTTCCAACTGGAATCAACAGAAACAGTTCCTTCTGTAGTTTCTACAATCTTTTTTACATTTTCCGACAGTTCAATAATTTTATCCATCTGGAATTTACTTCCTACAATTTCCACCTGAACTGGTGCTTCAGTTCCTGCACCACCTACGGAACTCGGGAAACTTATGGTAATTCTATAGGGTATATCCAGGAGTTTATTTGCCAGAATTGTTCCTATCTCTTTTGTGTCCCTTGTTCTTGTATCTTTTTCACCGCAATCCAGTGTAATAGTAGCATACTGAGGCCCCTGTTCTCCTCCTATAAAACTTCCTGTTTCTGCGCCGACTGTGGTAAAGATAGAAATCACTTCAGGGAAATCCTTTTTATTATTTATCCTGTTTTCTACCTCTTTTATAAATCTATCGGTTTCATCTACATTTGAATCTGATGGAAGTTCCATTTTAACTACGATTAACCCCTTGTCTGTAGAGGACATAAATTCAAACCCCAGTACAGGAGCTATAAATTTTACAGCCACAACAAGAGAACCCATACCTATAAGTACTACAAGCCACCTGATCTTTAATACCCTGGAAAGAATACCTCTGTATAAATTATCGAGTCCGTCATAAAAAGTATCAAAGGAAGCAATGAATTTAGTAAATATAGAAGAAAAATAATTTTTTTGCTCTTCTTCTTCAATTTCAACTTCCTTAACCTGTTTCAGATAGTCAGTGAGCATTAAAATTTCCTTGTCATTAAAATCCAATTCTTTCAGCCTGGCCTGCAGAGTAGTTTCATCAAGGAATTTTACATCTACAAGTGAAGAAATGACATTTAATTTATCCGGAGATAATATATCTTTTAATTTTTCTAAAATTTCTTCTTTAACTTCAAACCATAATTCCTGTAACTTCTTTTTCCTCTCCTGTTTAAACCATAAAGAAGCAAGCATAGGAGTAAGGGTAAATGACACGAGAAGAGAAAACATGGTCGCAGAAGCTACTGTAAGACCGAAAGAGAAGAAAAACCTTCCCACAATACCTCTCATAAAGGCTATAGGCAGATATACAACTACATCAACAAGCGTTATGGCTATAGCAGCAAGTCCTATTTCAGAACGTCCGTCAAGGGCTGCCCGGGCCGGTGCTTTTCCCATTTTAAGATGTCTGTGAATATTTTCAAGCACTACTATTGAGTCATCTATTAATATTCCCGTGCTGAGAGCAAGCCCCATAAGACTCATCATATTAAGAGTCTGCCCTGCTGCATTCAATATAATAAAGATAGACATCATTGAAGTAGGAAGTGCACATGCTATTATAACAGTGCTTCTTAAATCATGAAGGAAGAGATATACAATTAATATTGCAAGAAGTCCTCCTACAATCAATTCTTCTCTCAGAGATTCCAGGGATTGTTTTATAAATTTCGACTGATCATCACTGATTTTTATTTTTAACTGGGGATAATCTTTCTGTATGGCTTTAAGCTCTTCCTTTATAAGTGCTACTGCCTTCAGGGTATTGGCATCTGCCTGTTTTCTTACTGTTACTCCGACACTGTCAACGAGATCGAGTCTTGTAATGGCATCTC
This sequence comes from Bacillota bacterium, assembly GCA_029555925.1. Next base: position 1,019 of record JAKPQU010000609.1, on the reverse strand, counting down.
TTTCTGCAGAAGCATCTCTGACATCTGCAATATCACTTAATTTTATACTGTAATTTATACCGTTCTTTTTCTTGGTTATTCTCAGATTTTTTATTTCATCAACAGAGTCAAACTCTCCGAGGACTTTTATGGAATTTTCTTTATTTCCATGTTTTAAGTCACCTGCAGGAATATTCAGATTTGCCATATTTATAATCTGACGCAGTTCTTCTATTGTCATACCATATGCTTTCAATCTGTCCTGATCTGCATAGATCTGAATTTCTCTTGTATCACCACCTGTTACTTCCACGCTGCCCACACCGCTCAATTTGGAAAACCTATCGGCAATATTCTGTTTTACAATGGTTTTAACACTTCTTATATCCATTGTGTCACTTGTAATACCCATAGTAATAACAGGCATGGCACCAAAATCAAGTTTGGATATGATAGGATCTTCCGCATCATCCGGCAAATTTGGCCTGGCAAGGTCTATTTTATCTCTCACGTCTGCTGCCGCAACATCTAAATCTGCTTCGAGAAGGAATTTTATAACAACAGCAGACACACTGTCACGCGATACAGATGTGACTTCATCGATTTTATTTATAGTGCCTACCTGATCTTCAATAGGCTTTGTTATAAGTGTTTCTATTTCTTCAGGCCCTGCTCCCGGATAGGTAGTTGTTACTGTGATTATAGGTATATCTACCTTCGGGTAAAGGTCTACAGGCATAAGAGTCAGGGAACGATACCCAAGGACTATAAGAGCCAGAAAAAACATTGTTGTAAATACAGGACGCTTGATAGCTACATCTGTTAACCACATATACAATTACTCCTCACGTATAATTTTTACCAGGTCACCGTTTTTGACAAAACCTGAATATACGACTTTTTCTCCGTCAGAAAGTCCCTTTACTATTTCAACTGACCCGTCCATAGCCGGGCCTGTAGTGACCTCCGTCTCCACAGCATAAAGTTCCTTTATTGTATAGACATACTGTTTGCCTTCTTTATCCTTGATTGCATCTTTT
>JAKPQU010000598.1 GCA_029555925.1 Bacillota bacterium | reverse complement strand
CAGGCTCTTGAAATAAACGGCACGCCCATACCGAATGCATTCGTTGTATGTGTAAACCAGGGATTGTCCGCTTCTCTTTCTGCTCTTGCAGATAAACTGGGAAATTATCTCTTTGCGAATCTTCCTCCCGGAAATTACAGGATAGAAATCTGGCGTTCGGAAGGAGACCGTAATTCATCTCCCGAAAGCCCTATAGGAGCGGTAAATATAACTGTTACAGAAGGGACTGTTACTGTAAATGTTACGGCAGGAACGATAGATCCTACAGCGACACCGACTGTAACACCTGTTGTGACGAATACTCCGACTGTAACGAACACGCCGGGAGGGCCACCTAATACTCCGACAGCGACAAATACACCTGGCGGGCCAACAAATACGCCGACAGCGACGAATACGCCTGGATGGCCTACGAATACACCTACAAATACGCCCACACCTTCCTGGAAATATGTTGGCAATGACACAATTTCGGCAGGAGTGGCATATTGGACATCTCTCTATGTATCCAATGGAACACCTTATATAAGTTATACTGATTATGCAAATGGTGGTAAGTGCACGGTAATGATGTATAACGGAACAACATGGAGTTCTGTAGGTAATCCTGGATTTTCTTCAAATCTTATTTTTTCTACATCTCTGTATATATCCAATGGAATACCTTATGTGGCTTATATAGAGGATGGAGGAGGAGTTACAGTAAAGAAATTTGATGGAACAAACTGGTTGACTGTAGGTAATGAAAACTTTTCATCACCATTGTCCGATTATCCCTCCCTGTATGTATATAATGGAACTCCTTATGTGGCTTTTGCGGATGAGTCTGTAAATTATAAGTGCACAGTAATGAAGTTTAACGGAACAAACTGGATAATCCTGGGTAAAGCAGGAATCTCGACGTCTGATTGTGCTTGCCCAAGTCTGCATGGACCCAATGAAACACCTTATGTGGCTTTTGACTGCCTTGATGATGAGCTGGCAATAATGAAGTTTGATGGGAACAAACTGGGACAATGTAGGCACAGAGAAATTTAATGGGATGGGAATTTCTCTGTATGTATACAGTGGCACGCCTTATGTAGCTTTTGGAGATTCTACAAATGGAGGTAAGGCTACTGTAATTAAGTATAACGGAACAAACTGGGTGAATGTAGGTAATTCTGGATTTTCAGAAGGAGGAGCAGCAATATACCCCAGAGGCCTGTATATAGACAATGATGGAACACCTTATCTGGCTTATCAGGATATGACAAATGGACGTAAGGCTACAGTAAAGAAATTTGATGGAACAAACTGGGTGACTGTAGGCAATGCCGGATTTTCGCCAGGACAGGCAGACTTTCTCTCTCTATATGTATCCAATGGAATACCTTATGTAAGTTATGATCCGCTAAACGGGGATAAGCCCTCAGTAATGAAGTTTTCTAATTAGAATTTGAATTTTTTACAGCGATGAGCCGGATTGCCAGGGCAGAGAAGAAAGGAATATCCGGCTCATCCCTGTTTGTTTTTCCCTCTTGTTTCCTTTCTACTTCTGCTATCCCGGTCAAAAATCCTGTTCATTTATCTCCAGTATTCCTGCTATTTCTTTTCTGTCCATACCGGCCAGAAGTATTTTCCTGGCAGACTCGATTTTTCTCTCAGACTTTAGCCTCTATAACAGAAATTCTTTTATCCATACCATCATATAAATATTGAATTTCATTTGCTAACTGGTTAAAATGATTTTCTTCTTTTTCTGCCAGTTTATCTATTTTACCTTCTAAACTGGTTGCTTTACCTTTCAGGTCTTTAACGTCTGTCTTTAATTCTTTAAGTTCCAATAATATCTGTTTTAATGTTTCTTCCATAATGGACTCCTTTATACTTCATTTTCAGGGAAATTGTAACTATACACAATCTGCATATTTACTTCACCCTTTATTGTGTTTAATAATGTTTTTTCCCGTCTTTTACTCCGTAAATTTTTTTTTTATCACGTTCTATTATTTCTATAGTGTTTTCTGTCTCATTGAAAAAATAAACTCCTGATAGAAAATCTCTACCTGCTTCTTGATGTAATATTTCACGAGATTCACGAGACATGATTTTCTCCTTTATGGTGTGGATATAACTTCGCGGGCAGGTTTTCTGCCTCTTCTTTTATTGGCAGTAATACCTTCTTTTTTTAATGCCTTTAAAACTGTATATAGAGAACAGTTATATTTTTCAGCTATTTTTTGAGAAGTAAGACCATTATTATATTCTTCAGCGAATGTTTTATAATAAAGATTCCATTTTGTAATAGAAGGTGCTTGCATGTCAGATCTGAATATAGCACTGGCGCGTTGACGGGTAATTCCTAATTGCCTGCCTATTTCTTCAAAAGTCATCCCTTTTTCTTTTAATTCTCTTACTAATTGTATCTTTTCTATATTTCCTCTAAAAATAATCACCTTCTTTTAAAGTTATTATAATTTATTAATAATGTTTTGTAAATAGATTTTAAAATATTTTATAATTGCTAATGTGGCTCAAATCTTGATTGTGAAGGATGAAAAAATAACAGGACTGGTAATAATTCTGCCGGAATGAGCTACCGACAAAAAATCCTGTTATCCTTTCCCATCCCATTAATCCCTGTCGTTTTTCATCAATTCCTGAATTTCTTTAATCATGAGCCATGTATATTTAGCGATTAGATTTATATCAATTTCATCTTCCAGCATTTTTTTTGCAGAATCTATTTTTGCCTTTTTTCATGCCTTTTTCCATCTCTTTTTCTATCCCTTAAATTTTAATAAGTTATGAAATACACTATAAAATTATGTTTTGTATTAATTGATTTTTTTTTTCTGATAAAATGTAAACTGTATATAATCTTACATTTATGCTATAAG
>JAKPQU010000119.1 GCA_029555925.1 Bacillota bacterium | reverse complement strand
ACGTATCGCGGTTGTTGCATTTTTGGTTGTGATAATAATTAACGCCATAAAGAGTTATTACGATAATCTGTTGGAATTGAAACAGGCGGAATATTATGAACAGCTGGCAAGTGTGGACATGCTGAAAAATCTGGGTAACAGGAATAAATACGAACAGTTTCTGCAGTCTCATGAACCTAATCAACCTCTGACTGCGGTACTTTTTGATTTGAACTATCTGAAGTATATAAATGATAACTTCGGACATGTGGTCGGAGACAGTGCATTAAAAAAGTGTGCGGAATGCATAAAAGAAGCTTTTTCCAATAAAGGAGAGTGTTTCAGGATAGGAGGAGATGAGTTTGCCGTTCTGACAAAAGCAGATGATAATCTTCAGAAAGAATGTAAGGTATTTGAGAAACTGGTACAAGGATGGAACAAAAAACTTTCCTATACGTTCTCCGTCGCTTACGGGGTTGCAAGATTTAATCAGAAAACCGATCAGTCGGCGTATGATACCGCAAAGCGTGCGGATTTTGCTATGTATCATATGAAAGAAGAACAGAAAAGGAAAATAATACTGTAACTGTATTACATTACATACCGTAAAGAGGGAGAGTTATTTAACTCTCTTTTTTTCTGTTGACAAAAACAAGGGAATGTATATACTTATGCATGAACAACTGTTCATATGAAAGGCGGATAAAATGAAAGAACAAATTGATATCTGTGAATACATAAACATGACTGAGGAAGAAGTAAAGGAAGTATTAAAGAGCATTCCGAGTGAAGATAAACTGTATAACCTTTCCGATCTTTTCAAGGTGTTCGGTGACAAGACAAGGATAAAGATTTTATACGCATTATCGGTCGCCGAAATGTGTGTATGCGATATAGCAAGCCTGACTCGGATGACACAATCGGCTATTTCGCATCAGTTAAAGACATTGAGAGCAAACAAACTGGTTAAATACAGAAAAGAAGGGAAAGCCACTTTCTACTCGCTTGCCGACGACCATGTCAGAACAATACTGCAACAGGGGAAAGAACATATAGAGGAGTGAACCATGAAGAGGACATACAAATTAAACAATCTTGACTGTGCGGCATGTGCAGATAAAATAGAGAGAAAAATATCCAAATTAACCGGCGTAAAGCAGGTAAACTTAAACTTCTTCACTAAAAAAGCCGCAATAGAAACAGATAGCGAAGAGATTTTTTGCGAGTGTGAGAAAATATTAAAAAAACATGCGGGTACTTTCGAGATAGAATGAAAAAGCTTAATAAAAAGCAGAAAACAACATTGATAAGGATGGGTATTTCGGTTGCTCTTCTCATACCGGCATTGCTAATACAAAACATGGTAATATCTCTTATACTATACATACTTTCCTATCTGGTGATAGGTTATGAAATACTCATAAAATCCGTAAAAAATATAATAAGGGGAGATATTTTTGACGAGAATTTCCTGATGACTATTGCCACAATAGGAGCACTTG
>JAKPQU010000552.1 GCA_029555925.1 Bacillota bacterium | reverse complement strand
ATGGACTCTTGAACTTAAAAGAAATGAACTTCTTACCTTTGAACTAGACAGAACTGTTCTTTATTCTTTTTCAGGAGGCCGCAGATCTACTGTAGACATAAAGTACTGTTTCAGAAATACCGGCCCCGGTATAATTAAAGAAATGGAAGCTTCCCAGAGTTTGCCTAAGGATTATATACATCAGAGATTGCTCACATCTGTTAAAGTAATACCTGAGCCGGATGAAAAGTTAATATGTCAGTGGGATGATAAAGACGGTACTGTTATAGTCAATAAAATAAAGGATTTGCTTCCAAATGTAGAACAGGATGTTACGGTTAGTTTTGAAATTGAAACTGTTAATTTAAAATATCATCTTTATCCCCATCTTACAGGAACTCTTGAAGATATACCGGAGGAAATAAAAAAGAAGTATCTTATAGAAGAAATGATGAAGAGTGAAGATCTGCAATTGAGAGAAGTAGTGCAGAAGGCTGAACTCCTTTTTCAGACGGGAGAAATAGAGATAAGAAACAAAGTTGAAGAAATACTTCAGGGCGAGAGAAAAACCTTCCTGATAGCACGAAAACTCTATGATTTTGTTGTAGATAAAGTCAAGTATGTACTTCCCTATACAAGTATAAGCACGAAAAAGATTCTCTCTCAGGGCAAGGGAAGTTGTGGCAATCATGCCACTATTTTTATAGCTCTCTGCCAGGTTGCTGGGCTGCCTGCAAGAAGCATAGTAGGTTTCTCTATCTGGAAAGAAGACAGCCGGCTGGGATATCTCGATCATGAAATACCGGAGGTTTACCTGCCTTCCTATGGCTGGGTACCTGTTGATACAAGCCGTTTTATGTCGTTACCGGTATATGGAACTCATCCCCTCACAAAATTTAGATCTTTCGGGACATTGAGTGACAGATTTTTTGTGAACGGATTTGGAAGGGATTTAACTTCACCTTTTGCCAGAAGAAGACATACAGTTGAAAGACAGATAAAAGTAGAAGGAGCATGTATACCTGAAGAGAGATTTTTTATGAGATGGTATTCCAGGGAGATAGTGCCTGAATGGATTTAAATAGTGAAGGGTGAAAATTTTAACTCTTCACCCTTTACTATTCACACAATTATAATGGTTTTACAATGTTCGGAAGGGGACTTACGATATTGGGAAGAGGGCCGGGAGACGTAGATTTTACAGGTGTTACATTTAATTGCTGGTTCGGATAGGTAATATTCTGACAGCTTCCCGGTGTATATCCATCGGGATAATAATAGCCATAACCCGGTACCCCGTAACCGCCTGATAAAGAGGATGAACCGTAATAATAATCTGTACCGGAGCAATTACCGAGCATATTTCCCGTACCTGCATAAGAACTATTTCCATAGTATGAACTGCCTGTCCCTGAATATGAAGAGCCTGTTACTGAAGGGTTATTCCCATATGAAACAGTTGACTGTGGCGTATAGTTAGAGGCTTTATAAATTTTAAATGCACCGTCTGTTCTTATCCTTATTATTTCTTTGCCGTAAAGAGAACTGTAAGTATATCTTATTTTAAGACTGTCAAGGCTTTTAAATAAAGGCAAACAGATAATTTCTTTACCTGTATCTTCTTTTACAGTTCCTGTCTGATCTGTCATGTCCTGAAGTTCAATACCCAGAAAAGTTGTAAAGAATCTGGAGTCTATATATAAAATATCATCTTCTTTAACTACAGTAATATTTTTCTGTATATTATTATCAAGAGATAATTC
>JAKPQU010000550.1 GCA_029555925.1 Bacillota bacterium | reverse complement strand
ATACCAAATTGCTTTAATTAAACTGAACAATTTGAATAATAGGTAAATACTGTCTGCCTGCCTGATGCTCCTCCGAAAAAAATCTAAACTGGAACGTTTATAACAGTTACAGCTTATATCATGCTACTTTACATTATAATTCAATTAAATATACCTGTGCTGCCGTGATATTTTTTTCTCCGGAACACCAGGCAGGCAGACTACTATGTCTAAAGCTAAATAGTATAATTTGTTTTACAGACAATAAATTAGCCCTTATTTAATTTTTAATTCTATATAAAAAACTAATTTTTCTTCTCCAGAGCCTGCCAGTCAGAAGCTTTTTATGGATACCCTTTTACCTGTTATGGTACTACGCTATAAATAGTTTTTTGAAAAGAAAATGAATTTTTTGCGTAAAATTCTCTTTACTTTTTTTATTTTTGCGTGATAACATAACAAGAAAATAATTAACTTCAGAATTTATTAAATAAAAGAAAGGAAGAGTGAAAAAAATGGGTATAGGAATTGGAAACAGAGCGTCAAATACTACGGTTATTAATAATTATTACGGCGGCGGCGGAATGGGACAGATGAATCCCATGCAGATGATGATGCAGATGCTGAGGACTATGATGCAGATGATGACAGGAGGTCAGTCATGTCCGATGGGCGGCGGAATGCCTGGAATGGGTGGAATGCCCGGAATGGGTGGAATGCCCGGAATGGGCGGAATGCCCGGAATGGGCGGAGGTAATCCGATGAGCGGTGCTCTCGCAGGAATGTTAGGCGGAATGTTAGGCGGAATGATGGGCGGAGCAATGGCAGGCGCAATGGGTGGAATGCAGCCACCACCACCACCACCACCGGGAATGGGTGGAATGGCAGGAGCAGGAGCAATGGCCGGTGGCCCACAGGCTCTCCATGGCGGAAGAGGCGGCCTCAGGGTTGAAGGAAGTTCTGTTACTACACCCGGTGGCTATAAAATAGATTACCAGGGAAGTACTGTAAATATAAGTGGCGGCGGCGGACAGCAGGGTGCAGGAGCAGCAGCCGGAGCAGGCGCAGGCCAGGGTGCAGGTAGTTTCGCATTTGCCGGAGCAGGTTCATTTGGAGGTGCCGGTGGCGCAGGTAGTTTCGCATTTGCCGGAGCAGGTTCATTTGGAGGCGGAGCAGGAGCAGGAGCAATGGCTGGTGCCGGTGGAGCACAGCCTTCAGGTAATACTAAGATCTGGGGTGATCCCCATGTAAACCAGGGTGATGGAAAGAAATGGGATTGGAAAGATAAAACTATGAGCTTCAACCTACCAGACGGAACAAAGGTGACAATGAATGCCGAGTCAGCAAATGGTGAAGTTAAATCTATCGATGTATACAATGGAAATGATCATGTCCACGGTGAAGGCGGAAAATTTCAGGGCGGAGCACAGCAGGATGGTTTCCAGGCTGATGCAATGCAGGCTGATGGCACAAGTGTGTTTGCAAATCCTAATGGAAATGTATCTGAGTGGTATAGTAATCCTTTCGGTCAGGGTCAGCAGTATGGTGATCAGGTCGGAAAACATTAATAAATACCGTTAATATAAAAATAAAAAATAAAAGAGCCGTTAAGGCTCTTTTATTTTTTTAGAGTAAATATGATAAATTCGGCATTACAGAGAAACCTTATCGGTATAACACTCATGCCGAGACCTCTGCTTACATACATAATTGTGGATTTTACCCTGAACATACCGGCTGAATATCTGAATAGATCCCAGGTATGATTGTAAATTGCACCTAAAAATGGAAATCTTACCTGTCCTCCATGGGTATGGCCTGCCAGAACAATGTTTATGCCCATATCTGCAGCCTCTTTGATTATTACTGGAGAGTGAGCCAGGAGTATTTTAAATTCTTCTTCGGATGTGCCTTCCATTGCCAGTTTAAGATTATCTTTTTTTCTGTGGGGATCATCCACTCCTATGAGCCGAATCTTTGAATCTTTTAATTTTATAAGGGTATTTTCGTTGGTTAAAATCTTAATTCCGGCCCTGTCCAGGCCTTCTTTCAGCCTCTTTACTTTTGCTTTCAGGCCGTTATCATTATTTCCCCATACAGCCCAGACACCGAGAGGAGCCGCAATACCGTCAATAGTTTTAAGACATGGTGTTATGCCCCATGAATTACTTACAAAATCACCTGTTATAAATATTATATCAGGCTTTTCTTCTTTAATGATGTGTCTTATTCTTTCTTCCCTTTTACCATATTTGCTTACATGGAGATCTGATAGATGAATTATTTTCAATCCGTTAAATTCATCAGGTAAATCTGGAACAGACAAATTTTTTTTTGTTACGTCAAAATTTTTGGAACGTTCAAACTGTATATATATACATATTGCCAGTATAAATATTATAAAATATAATAAAATATTCATAGTTAAATTCCTTTTGAGTCGTGATGCGTGATGCGTGATGCGTGATGCGTTGCACACCACACATGCATTACGCATCAGAATATATTTAGCCAAAAATTTTCTTTTTTAAGACTAATATGACAAAATGAGGTAAAGCCATCATTCTCATAAATCTTGACGGTTCCCTGTAAAGTCTGTAAAGCCATTCTATATTCAGTTTAATCATCCATGCAGGTGCTCTATCAAGCTTGCCTGATATTACGTCAAAACTTCCTCCCACACCGATGGAAACAGGAACAGCAAGTTTTTCTAAATTTTTATATGCCCATTTTTCCTGTGCCGGTACTCCCATCGCTATTATCAGTATATCAGGTTGTGCCTTTTTTATTTCTTCTATTACCTCTTCATCTTTTCCTCTGAAATAACCGTGATGGGTTCCTGCAATGTTTAATGAAGGGTACCGTTCTTTGAGATTTTCTGCCGCTTTTTCCGCCACGCCTTCCTGAGAGCCTAAAAAATAAAAGGTATAACCTTTGTGTGCCCCTCTTTCTGCAAGCTTTTGAAGTAGATCTATACCTGCTACTTTTTTGATTTTTTTTCCATGAAGCACAGAAGCACTCCATACTATTCCTGCAGTATCTGGAACTACAAGATGGGTATTATTGATGACATCTTTCAGTTCTTTATCTTTCTGAGCCATCATGGTCATTTCAGTTCCCAGGGTTACGACAAGATGAGGTGTTTTTTCTTCAATGAATCTTTCTATTATATCCAGCGATTCCAACATGTTAACCAGATGTAATGAAACTCCTAAAATATCTATTTTTTTCAATGATTATCTCCTTAATATTATAGTAAGTTTAATGGCTTATTAGAAATTAAATGCTTTGTGACGCGTAACGGGTGACGCGAGGATTATCTTTAATTTGTGTGAACTACAACATAATATAATACGTCTCACGTCTCACACTCAATAACTATTTCTTGCAAAAGCCATTCCAATAACTTCATTCAATGCACTTTTAAGATCCTGATTTTTCGCAGCTATCAATTCATTTTCACAGATAATTACCTCTTTACCTCTCTGAAGCATTTCTTCCATAACCATAATGGCAGCAGCTTTAAATTCCGTAAGTACAGTATCGAAATTATCTTTGAATTTTTTCATATCTTCTGATAATAGTTTTTTATTTGCAAGATTATTGCTGTGATTAACAATCTGGCATTCATAATGTTCTTCCAGATATTTTTTTTGGCTTTCTATTGCACATGGCGGAGCAGTAGTAAAAAATATGACTTTTTTCCCTTTAAGACTTGAATGTTCAGGTATGAGGGGCCTGGGCTTAAATACTGTTTCTATTATAAGATGGGTAGATACGAGTAAATCAAGAAATTTTCTGAGTTTTTCTTTGTTACCTGTATCGCATTTGGTTATAACTATCATATCCCCTTTTATTATACTGTATCTTTCTATTTTTCCGAATGTCTCCGGATCCTGGTCTGCTCCTATAATAACTATTTCTCCGTTTAATCTTACAGGAGGTCTTGCTATACCGCTTCCCTGGTATATCAGCAGTTCCGGGGCAAGTTTTTCTGCCATTTTGGTTCCTTCCCATACATTGGAAAAAGCTGCCACACCTGTTCTGTAAGCTTCACCGACTCGAAAACAGCCTATTACCGGGAAACCTGTGCTCAATGCTGTCTGCCAGTTGTCAGAACATATATGACCTGATTTTTTGCTCAGTTCTAGTATATGTTCATGAGTCAACCTGTAACCTTCTGGAGAAATCAGAACCGGTGTCACAGGTCCTCCCCGTCCCATGGTGATAAATACCGGTCTGTATTTATCCATCAGTTTTGCCATAGTATTTATAACAGATGTTTTTCCTACCCTTTTGCCTGTACCGAGGAAACCAAGAGTAGTAATATCTGTTCTGTGAAGGATAAAATCTCTTAATAATGGCACATTACGATCGCCTGTAAAGGTAAAATCCAGACCTTCATAAGTAGCTCCTGATGCTGTTATTACGGAGGCAAATTCATTTCTGGTAGACGTTAAAACAGTAGGGGCTCCTGCAAGATCATATACCTTCTCAGGTTGAAACTCGGCAAGGCCCTTCTGTATTCTTTCTATAGAATTTAATGCACTATCATATATTACAGGTATGGAAAGTTTTTTCAGTTCCTCCGGTTCTCCTATTTTTTCAATGGAACCGAGTATTACCGCTCCCGTTACATTCCCTATTTCTTCCATGGCATATTTTATGGCACTGTTATTTGTATGAAGATATGTGGAACCTTCCAGAAGAAGCATTGTTCGTTCTTTATTCATATAGCGACTCCTTTACGGGTATAGTTAGTTTTATAACAATTATAATTAAAGTAACTTTAACAAAATATTTCCAGAGCAATTATCGTGAGCAGTGAGTCGTGAAGCGTGAATTGAAGATTGCCTTTACTACTCACGATTCACCAATCACTACTCACTTAAATTCTAATAAGTTATGAAACACTATAATTACTTTCATGAAATTATATTTTAACTCATTTGTAGTTTTTTTCCAAGAAATTTTTAAAAAAATCAATATCTTGGCAATAATCTTGACAATATAAATCATTAATGTTATATTAAAGTTTAAACATTTTCCCCAAGTATGCTTTTTGCTTTCTAAGGAGGGTAATTTTACTGTGATAACCAATGTGGATTCTCTTGGTATCGTAACTTCTGTTAATGAGCCTAAGTATGGCAAATTTTCTTTTCAACCTCTTGATGATCGTATAGCCACCATTGTTGGCAATTCATTGAGAAGGGTTCTTTTATCTTCATTACCCGGAGCATCTGTCTATTATATTAAGATAGATGGTGTTCTTCATGAATTTTCTACTATGCCGGGTATTGTAGAGGATGTTACTCAAATTGCTCTGAATCTCAAGAAATTACGTTTTAGAGTCTTTTCAGACAGGAATAAGATTTTATATCTTTCTGCAAAAGGTATTGGGCAGGTTACTGCAGCTGATATTCAGGCTGACAGTGAAATAGAGATACTCAATCCGTCTTTACATATAGCTACTCTGTCAGAAAAAGATGCCAGTCTTTCGATGGAAATCGGTGTTACTACAGGCACAAGGTATATATGTGCAGATAAATATACTGACCTGGAAGGACAGATGAATGTTATTCCTATAGATTCTTATTTTTCACCTGTAGAAAAAGTCTGTTACAATATTCAGAAACTGGAAGGTGATAGCACCGGTAGATCGGTTCTTGTTATGGAACTCTGGACAGATGGCAGTCTTTTACCAAATGAAGCTTTAAGTAGAGGTGCTAAAATCCTCAGTGATTACTTAAATCATTTTGTAGGGCTTAAAGCAGGACTTGAGAAGGTTCAAAAATCTGACTGTATACAGGTTCAGGGAACTATACCTCCGCTGGATATGAAGGTAGAAGACTTAAACCTTTCCGTAAGAGCCCTGAATTGTTTGAAGAGAGCAGGAGTGGAAAATCTCGGAGAGTTAATACTGGAAAAAGAATCAGAGCTTATGAGTATCAGGAATTTTGGTAGAAAATCTATGACGGAAGTAATAGATAAGTTAAAAGAATTTGGCCTGAATCTCAAACCTGAAGATGAGTAATTGAATATAAATGATTTTTTTGGCAGGGGCATAGTTATGCCCCTGTATGGTTTACACTTTTAGCTGAGCATAAGCATGTCTTACACCAGTCACGGGTTACGCGTCACGAGAGCAGTTATGTATTATTTATGCTCACCTCAGTAACTGCTGAATGCTTACAAAAAATCTTATGTTAGATTCTTTTTTTAATATATGGTATCATTTTTTAGGTTATGCAGCATGTCACCAGATAATTGACAGAACTATTTTTTTTGGTTCCAGACCTATGTTTGTCTGCTATCGTTGCACCGGTATATATGCAGGTTATGCAATGTCCTGTTTGTTTATTTATCTGACAGGAAAAAATAAAGCCCTATATTTTCCTGCAAAACATATTTTATTTACCGGGACTATCCTGTCATCTCTTATGTTTATAGATGTTGGTACTGTTATGGCAGGTTTAAGGCACGGAGCAAATAATATAAGGTTAATTACCGGTCTTATGGCAGGTATGTCTTTACCATTTGTAGTATTTCCTGGCATTAACAGATTATTATCTTATAATCAGGGAGAAAAGAAGAATATTATAGATGGAATAAAACCTCTCGTCTGTCTTATTCTGGTAAATCTGGTGATATTTTTTCTCATTATATCAGGCAGGGATTTTTTATTCTGGCCTTTCTTTTTATTAACAGGTACAGGTTTTATACTTCTTTATCTTAACCTTAATTCTATATTGATATTATTTTTTCTACGATTAACAGGACATTATACAGAGGACATGGTAAAAGTTACAGTCGTGTCTTTTATATTATCTTTTTTTGAAATTTTACCTGTATACTGGTTATATAAGTTTCTGGGAATAAAAGATTAGCGAGTTAAATAAGAGGGAACATAAAATTCACCTCCTGGAAAAGGAATCCAACTTTTAAGAGAGAATATCATTAAAAGTAAGTTTTATTATAAAAAGAGGAGTGACTGTTAAATAATATGGAAAAGAAGAAAATTGAAATAATGTCCGAAGATAATATGACAGGAGAGCATATGACAGAGGAAGATAATTCAAAAACAGGGGATAAGGTGGCAGAAGAAAATGAAACATCTGATACATCTGTGAATGAAGCCCCTCTTTCAAATGAAGAAATTCTCAAAAAAGAACTGGAGGAAACAAAAGCCCAGGCCAATCAGAACTGGGAAAGTTTTCTCCGTGCAAGAGCCGATTATGAGAATTTCAAGAAAAGGGCAGAACAGCAGATCAGCGCAGGTACCATTACGGGAAAAAGAATTATTATAGATAGATTACTTGAAGTAATTGATAATTTTGAACGAGCTCTCAATATTGATGAAACTAAAGCAGATGTCAAAAATATTCTTATCGGCGTGAGAATGATATATAAACAATTAAAGGGAGTCCTTGAAGATGAAGGTGTAAAAGAAATTTCTACAGTAGGTAATATATTTGATCCCAGGTTTCATGAAGCGGTGGAAACTGTAACGTCAGATAAATATAAGGACGAAGAAATAGTAGAAGAATGTCTGAAGGGATATACCTTTAAAGATAGTGTTCTGAGACCTGCTCATGTCAAGGTTGCAAGGGTGCCTGCCGATTCCATCCCAAAAGATATAAATATTTAAAGGTATAAAGCGTAACGCATAAACGTTACGCTTTATACCTTCTACTTGCCTGATTTTTCCTTCATATCTTTTGCCTGCTGCTGAATTCTTTTTGCTAGCATTTGAACCTGGTAGAGCTTTTCTCCTCCTCTTATTGCCTGAAGTATACCGTTCTGAAGATGAGTCGTATCTTCATCTTTCAGATATAATCTCATTTCTGCAGTACCTTCTTTAGATTCCTTTATACCTATTTCAAAAATTTGTTTGGTTTGTTCCATTATCTGCCTTTCTCTTTCATCTGTGAGATCAGGCAATTTTTCTTTTTTTAATGTTTCCTCACTCTGTTTCAGCAGACCGTCAAGCCAGTCAAGTGTCGATAAAAACTCTTCTTCTGAAATCCTTTTCTGCATAAAAGCTACTGCACTGTCATAAATCTTTTTTACATTTGGTGTCATCATAGGAGTAACCATATCTTTAGCTTCTCCTACATCTATCCTTACAGTAGGTTCTTCTACAGGTTTTTCTTCTATTGGTTTAATGTCAGGTATTGGTATATGACATTTCGGACATATTTTAATGTCACGCTGTACTTTTAATCCGCATTTAAAACAGATTTTTTCCTTTGGCACAGTATCTTTTTCTGCTTCTTTATCTGCCTCTTCTACTGCCGACATAAGTATATTATAAGAGCTGCTCAGTTCTTCGGCTGCCTGTCTTACCAGTTCTGTGCCTTCCAGTATATGTTCCGGGTCATCATCTTCAAAATACATTTCTATTTCTTCAAAACCATCTTCCATTAAATCAAGAGCTTCCATAATAAGTGGTGCCTCTTCTTCTGCTTCTTTTGTATCATATGCCTCTTCCATAACTTCCTGGATATTTTCACGGGCACTCTTATGAAAGGTTTTGCAGAAGTCCAGTCTTTTTCTGAGGTTTTCCGGTTCATAAAGGCCCTCTGCAACTCCTTTACCTATTCTGATTAATTCACTTATCATGGGAGAATCGGAAAATATCTGTATTTTTTCTTCATCTTTTTTTAATATATCAGCAGATTCAAACAGAGAGTTAGTTTCTTCTATTAATTCTTCTATACCTGCGTCTAGATGTTCTAATTTTCCGTCGTTCAGATAGAAATTAAGTTCATCCAGAGCGCCTTTAAATCTTGCGAGTCCTTCTTCTATCATAGGTAATCTTTGATTTGCCACATCTGTTCTTGGTTGAGTTTTTGATAGAAATTCTACAGTTTCTGCCATGTTTTTATGTAACTGGTAAACGATGCCCAGATGTTCCTGAAGTAAATCAGGCTTTACTTTTCCCTGTTTCATGGCCTGTGCTACACGTATAAGATTATTTACATCAGGTGATCTGGTTAAATTTTCTTCTTTCCCTGCTTCTTGAAATTTTTTCGCTATGTCTTTAGGAAGCTTTTTGAATTCCATAATTTATAATCCCTCTTTCAATCAAAGTTACAAATACCAGCTTTTTCTATTTCGGAAAAATTACTAAAAATCCTTCTTGAAAATATTTCATGTTTCCATAGTTTTAGAAAAATTTTCAAAAAGTTTTTTGGCTTTTTCATCTATTTCTTTTTTTATTTCCGGGCCTGTAAATACTATATGTTCAGGTCTGCCTATAATGTAAACACTTATTATCTGCTGTACGGGCACGGTTCCTGCATTCTTCTGATATATATCTAACAGTTGCCAGCCTTTTTTTAAAAAAGTATTTACTTCTGTCTGATCCGATGTCTCGTATATTTCTTTTATATCTTTAAAATTGTTTTTCATAAAGATACTCCTTTTTCAGTGAGTGGTGAGTAGTGAGTCGTGAGTGGAATCTATATTTTCCTCGTTTAACTTATTTTGGAGAGAAATCAGTTTTTCTATTAATAACGTAATTTCAGGAAATTCTTCTATATGGTTTACTGTGTCAAATAAAAGTTTCAGAGCGGGAGCTATATAATTTAAAAACTCCTTCTTACCTTTTACAATACCCAGAAACCCGTAAGCTCCCAGTGCCTGCATGAGTCTCTGCATGGAAGTCCTGTAAAATATATCCGTAAAATGTTTTTTATCATGAACAGGTTTCTCTTTACAGTAATAATCCAGTAATTCCTTTTGTAAATTCTTTTCCAGAGACACGTAAGGGTCATACAGGAGTGATGCAAGATCATACTGACATACACCGAGTCTTGCCGATTGAAAATCTAGGAAATAGAGACTGTTTTCTTTTATATATATATTCTGTGATTGAAAATCCCTGTGAACTATAACTGTTTCTTCTTCAGAAAGTGCTTCTGCAAGACTATTGAATTCTTTTATTAATTTTTTAGAGTCCTTTATACGTAAGTGAAAAAATTTATCCACACAGCTTTCCAGAAAATAATCTGTTTCCCACCGGTAGTAAGCAAGGTCGAAGATTCTGTCTGTTATAGATTTACAGTTTACAGGGTTTATTTTTTGTAATTTTATAAGCCACTGAATTATATGTTCATAGAGCTTTATTATTTCCTCTTTTTTTTCTCTTAATTCCATAACTTTACTCTGTAATGATACGGTTCCTCCGTCTTCAAACAGTATGAGACCGTCTTCTCTGTTATAATTATATATTTCCGGCACAGGTATATGATGTTTTTTTAGAAAAAGGCCTATTTCAATATGTTCATTCACTTCTTTTTGTGAATAACACAGCACCGTATGTTTACCGTCCCCTTTAACTCTGAAATACTGTCTCTGAGAGCCTCCTCCATGTATTTCCTCTATGGAAAGTTCTGATTTATATAATTCACCGAGTAAATCTGAATAATTTTTCGGAATATTAAGCAAGGTTTTACCTCCATGTTTTATGTGTTTATAATTGACTCTTTTGTTACGATTGCATTTTCTATATGATGACTTCCTGAAATGTCCACATTGTCCCATATGATGGAATTTTTTATTTTTATTTTCCCTGAAATTTTAACGTTTTTACCTGTAACGGAAAATCCTTCA
Source organism: Bacillota bacterium (assembly GCA_029555925.1). The sequence continues at coordinate 18,612 of JAKPQU010000550.1, read as the reverse complement.
CGTATTACATTATCATCTATATATGAAGAACTATGGCATATGTGGCTACCTTTTATATTTTCTACCATATAAAGTTTATTCTCTAAAATATCCCTGTGAGCTTCCCAGTAGGAGCGAATTGTTCCTATATCACGCCAGTAGTAAGGCTTATCCGGTATATAGCCCATAATACGGCCCGGTTCTTTCTGTATTATGTCTAGTATGACAGGATTTATTTCAAAATAATCTCCCCTGTCAGGGAGCCAGTGTAAGAATTCATTGCTGTATACTGTTAAGGCAGAACCTGCCAGATTTTTTACAGACTTATCTTCTTTTCTTCCCAGATTGTTTGCTATGTCAACTACTGTTCCGTCTTTCAGTATACTTACATGGTTTATAGGTTTGCAGTCTACCAGTATGAATGTGACAATATTATTATGTTCTTTATGAAATGTTATGGCATCATGGAGATTTATGGTGCTGAGTATATCGGCGGTATGGACGATAAATATTTCATCATCTTTAAGAAAATTTTTAAATCTTACAGTTCCCCCTCCTGTACCAAGAATGTTTTCTTCCTGTGTAATAAAAAGATTTATATTGCGAATATTTTTCAGGTAAGGTACAAGTAATTCCCTTAAATAATGCGTATTTATACCTATGTCTGAAATACCCCATGATGATAAATATTTAAATATCAAATCAATCATAGGGATATTCACAACAGGGAAGAGAGGTTTGGGTAACATATTGCTCAGCGGTCTTAGTCTCGTTCCGAAGCCTGCTGCCCATACAAGTGCTTTCATACAGATGCCACCTCAATATAACAGACAGGGAAGGGATCTGCTGTGAAATGTTTTTTCGTCTTCTTTCCATGAATTGACAATATTTTCTAAACTTTCTCCTCTATCAATATTTTTCCTCAGTTCTTCACTTCCGGAAAGTATATCAAAAGGCAGTTTTTCATATTCATATTCATAGGGAGGGTTTCTCCAGAGATTTTCATGTTCATATCTTTTACGAATGGCCAGGAGAATGGCTACATAAGTTTTTACCGGCTCAAATTGATTTCTGTCTGTTATATGAAGCTGTATACCGCCGCAGATTTTTCCGGCATGTTTCTGGAAGGTAGGTTCGAAATAGAGGGGACGAAAATATACCCCCTTCAGATTGAATTCTTTCATATCTTTTGCCATCATAAAAGGATCTATATAAGGTGCTCCTGTAATCTCAAAAGGCCTGGTAGTTCCTCTTCCTTCTGATAGTAATGTACCTTCTATGAGGCATCCTCCCGGATAGACTGTTGCAGTATCAAGTGTGGGCATATTGGGTGATGGCATAACCCAGGGAAGACCTGTCTCATCATACCACATATGTCTTGACCAGTTTTTTACAGGTATTACTTCTAATTCTGAAGTTAAATTCAGTTCTCTGTGAATCATCTTTAAAGCTTCTCCGATAGTAAGGCCATGTCTTATGATTAAAGGATGAAGTCCTACAAAAGACAGAAATTGTTCATTTATACATGGCCCTTCTATTTTATCGCCTCTTATAGGATTTGGTCTGTCAGGCACAATAATTTTCACAGGTTTTTTTTCGACGGCTTTTAACATAAGAAGGGCAGTCCAGAGAAAGGTGTAATATCTGGAACCTGTATCAGGAAGATCTATTACTATTATATCTATGTCAGATAGCATACTTTCTTTCGGCTGTCTTACTTCTCCATAGAGGCTGTACACGGGGCATTTATAGTAAGGATGATTAAACCCTTCCCATTCAATCATATTATCCTGTGTATTACCGTAAAGACCATGCTGGGGCCCGAAAAGAGCGCTTATTTTTATATCCTTTTCTTCATAGAGCAAATCTATTATATGATTGAGACTTCTGTCAACAGATGCAGGATTTATCAAAAGCCCAACTCTGTAACCTTTCAGTATGGAAAAATTCGTTTCCTTTAAAACATCGAGACCTGTTTTGGTATTCATGTCCTATAATCTCCTCTTTCATCAGTGACCGGTGATGAGTTATAATCGTGACGCGTAATGCGTAATGTGTGACGGGTAAGTTCCACTTTTCACTTTTCACTAATTCACAATTCAAAAGCAAAAAGTCCGTTTTCTTCAGATGCAACAAACAGCATGCCATCAGCTACTGCAGGGGAAGAACTTATTTTGCCCCCTATTTCTTTTTTAGTCACATCTAAGCTGTTCACATCCAGTGTATATATATAACCACCGGAGTTACCGATATAAAGCATGCCGTTTGCTATGGCAGGGGAAGATATTATTTCTCCGTTTGTTTCAACTTCACATATCTTATCTCCTGTTATGGCATCAATGGCATATATTTTTTTATCTTCAGAGCCTGTAAATATTTTATTATATGCTACGGCAGGTGAAGAAATTACTTTACCTCCTGTTTCAAATTCCCATATAGTATCTCCCGTATCTGCCTGTAAAGCCAGAACTTTATGTTCAAGAGTTCCGAAATAGAGTATATTTTCAAAATATGCAGGTGAAGATTCAACAGAACCTGTATGCTTTTCCCATAACAATTTTCCTTCAAAATCTACTGCATAAAACTCTCCGTCTGTTGTACCGAAATATACACCTTTATCATTTATTGCAGGTGATGAGATGACGGTTTTGCCTGATTCAAAGCTCCATTTTACTTCACCTGTTTCTATGGATAAACAATATACAATTCCATTATCTGAAGCAAGATAGAGCATGTCTTTTAACAATACCGGTGAAGAATTAAGTTTGCTCTTTGTTTCAAAGAGCCATTTTACACAGAGACTTTCTTTTTCCAGGGCATAGATAAAACCGCCGTTAGAAGCAAGATATATATTTTTTAATTCAATTACCGGAGTGGATTTGATTTCTCCGCTCGTATTGAAATTCCAACGTTCTTTTCCATTTTCAATATGAAGTGCATAGAGCCTTGTATCTTCCGAACCTATGTATACTGTTTCGTCTGATATGACGGGAGAAGAACTTATCTTCCCGTGAGGTTTAAAGACCCATTTCTGTTTAAAACTGTTTTTAGTTTTTTCATCAGTTTTTTCAACAGGATTGTAACTGCATCTGGAAACATCTTTTTTAAACATTACCCAGATTTTAGAGTCTGCAGTATATTTCATTTTTTCCAGATAATCTTTACTGGAGATAGAGAGAGCTTTTTCTGTGATTTTACTGACTTCCTGGTATTCTTTCATGTGTAATTTTGTTTTTGCAAGTTTTGCATAGAAAATAATATTTGTCGGGTCAAGATTTACTGCATCTTTGTAGGCATCGGCAGCTTCTCTGTAATTTTCTAACTGTTCAAGAACATTGCCATATTTGAAAAATATCATTCCGTTTTTAGGATTAATCTCCAGTGCTTTGAAGTATAATTCAATAGCCTCTTCGTATCTATCGGTCCTTGCATAAATATCTCCGAGCAGTATATGATAATCTTCCTTATCTACGCCATAAATTGAGTTGCTGATAATTAAATCTATCTCCTGCCTGTTGAATATAAGTTTTTCTTTTTTACTGATTGTTGAATTCTTTAAAATATCCGGCAAATTTTCCTTGAGGTATTTTTTATTTAGCAATGTTTCGATGACTTTTAATTTTCTCGATGTGAATTTATGTTTAATGTTTTTTATAGCCTCACAGGGGATTTCATATATTTCCGTATAGGTAAGAGCTTTTTTTATATGTTCTTCTGCTTCGTCCCAGTCTTCTCTGGAAAAGGCATTTTTTGCTACTCCGTAATGACTTTCTGCGAGTTCCAGTTTTATGTCCAGATTTTCCATGTCATCTGTGATAAAATTGCTGAGTAAGCCGAGAGCATCTCTATACCTTTCAATCTGTCTGTAAATTTTTGAGAGTTTAAGTCTGTAGTAAATATTATCAGGTTGCAGTTTTATCATTTTCAGATATATGACTTTTATTTGTTCCGTATCTCCCTGTTTTTCGAAGGCATCACTTAATATTTCAAATAATGTATAATCATTTACTTCAAGAGCAATGGAAACAATCTGGCTTATAATTTTATTATCACTTATACCCATAGTTACAGCTTTCGCTATAGATTTTATAGCATTATCCAGCTCCTGGGCCTGAAGATAAATTTCAGCTTTATCTATATAATAATTGGGACTGTTCTGTCCGAATTTATCGGCTTTATCCAGGTATTTCTGTGCTTCTTCACTGTGGCCTTCGGTCATTAAAATTTTACCCAGAAGATAACATGGTTCGTAATAACATGGATTAATGTTTATGGCTTTTTTTAAGTACTCTCTGGCAAGGTTAAAATCCTTTTTCTTCATAAAGAGCCTGCCCAGAGATGTCATTGTTTTGTAATGATCAGATTTTAATAGTAAAACATTCTGGAGTATTTCTTCTGCTTCTTCAATCAGATCATTCTGTAGTAATAATGAACCGAGTCTGTATTGAACCTCGGGAAGTTCAGGATCTTCTTCTATTACTTTTTCATAATATTTACAGGCCTCCTGCCAGTCTTTGGATTCAAGAAGTATACCGGTATAAAACTGTATTTGAGGAGAATCTGCCATAAACCCTGATAGTCTCATGATTTCGGGAAGAACATCTTCCGGTCTCTGGTTGTCGTGACTGTAAAGCTCCACCAGGTTCAACAAGTCTTCTTCCTTACCGCTATCCAGGATTATTGCACTTGTAAGAGATTGTATGGCTTTATGTATATCTCCTGACTGTCTGCAGGCATTACTCTGACCTCTGTATGCTCTGGCTGACTGTTCTATAGACAGGGCAAATTTGAACTGCTCCTGTGCTTCCTGATACTTACCCTGGTAAAGATATATTTCTCCAAGACGGCAGAAATTATTATGTTCATCCTGTTTGTCAGTTATACTGCTTTTTAATAGAAATTGAATCTGCCTTAAATTTGCCTCGTCTGTATTTGCAAGAGCTGTTCCTTCTATGTCAACCTTGAGTGAATGGAATTTTTTCTGATAATTTAAATTTGCCGGAGAGATATCTATGGAATATTTATAATATTCATAGGCAGATTTTCTGTCACCCAGGTCTTCGTATATGTTTCCTATCGCATCATATATTGTGGCATCCCTGGGAGACAGATTTACTGCTTCTTTATATGATTTAATTGCTTCATTGTAATCCTTTATCTCTGCAGCTTTTTTTGCCTGGTTTAAATGTTCCCTTAAAAGGCTGTATTTATTTCTTATTTCTGAAACCTTTGCTTCCAGATCAAGAGAATCAGGATTTAGCAGGAGGGCTTTTTCATATATGGCTGCAGCTTTTTCCTCCAATCCCTGGGCATAATAGCAATCACCGAGATGTCTGTAGGCACTTTCAGATGTATCTTTTCTGGTTATGTAATCCTGAAAATATTTTTCCGCTTTTTCATATTCTTTCTTTTCCATTAAAAGCTGTCCGACTGTCAGGTTCAGTTCTATTCTTGAAGGATCTTCATGAAGAATCTTTTGATACCTGGATAGTTCATCCAGAGGGCCTTCGGGAATTAATTCTTTTTCTTCAGTGACAGGACGCTTTTTCTTTTTTTTCTTCAAAAGTATTTCGTCGTTCTGTTCCCGGGGGCTCTTTTTTTTCTTCTTTAAAGAGGTCTTATCTGTTTCCAGGAGAGCCAGTAATTGTTTCTTTTTTTCTTTTGATACGGGTCTGTCCAGGCCAAGGAGCTTCAATACTTTTTTCTTTAAATCAGGCCCTTCGTCATCAGATGTTTTTTTCTTTTTTTTCTTTAATTCTGTATCTTCTGAGCCATGCAACTTCTTCTTTTTATCAACTTCATCTATATCATATAATTTCTTCTTCTTTTTCATCACTTTCGTGCTCCTCTTTTTATCGTTCCATTCTTTTATCTTTTCATAAATAATAAAATTTCCGATATGATACAGTTAAATCTTTGCCATCAGATTTTCAATAAAATTTATTAATTTTTGCCGATAACCGGTTATTGTTCACTGCTCGCCTGAATATATTCTGCCGGTATATAATCTGCAAGCCATATCATTTCATTTCCTTTATAAAATTTTATCCCTTTTTCAAATGCTTCCTGTGATTTTACTATTAGAATGAGTGGCTTTTTGTCTTTACGTTTACCTACTTCAATTGCTGTTTTTTTATCAAATGAAAGATGGACATACTGTCTGTTCATTGGGAGTAAACCACTGGATTTTATAATCTCCCATGCCCTGTGAGATGTTCCATGAAACAGGATTTCAGGAGGAGGCAGTGGCTCTTTAAGTAATTTTTCTGGCACCGAATGCCCGTAAAGAGCCCTTATTTTATTTCCCATAATCTCAAACCTTTTTTTGGAAGATCTCTTTATTATTTCTTCTAAATCCTGAATGGAAAGATTTTCCCATTCTTCTCTTTCCTGGCGGAGCGTTTTTATCAAATTCTCTATTTCCACCCATCCTTCTTCATCCAGTTCCAGTTCATATATCCATGGCTCATGTCTTAAAGCATGAGATATTGTTTTACTCAAAGTTGTATAATCCATATAATTCTCCTTTATTCGGATTGATTCATTATTTTTCTTTTATTTCCTGCTATAATATTAATAAAAGCTATGTAAGACATAGTCATTCCGAATACTGCAGGAACGAAGCAGATACTTCCCTGCCTTCCTCTTATTCTGCCTCTCTGAAATTCATTTTCTTCCCATGCTTCTTTTTTTTCAGGCATAGCACCTTTTTCCGTTGAATAGATAACCTGTATGTTGTTTAAATTGATTCCGTCTTTTTTTAATGTTCTTTTCAGCCTTCTTGCAAGATTGCATGTTACAACCTCGGAAAGAAGCCCTTCTTTTACACAGAGCGGATTAAGTCGGCCTCCTGCTCCCATACTGGAAATAAATGGTATCTTATGATTAAGAAGTGTTTTAATTACTTTCACTTTTGGCCCCAGGCTGTCTATTGCTTCAATGCAGAAGTCAATTTTGTCGGTTTCCTTAATAATTTTTTCTATAGTGTGGAGATCTAAAAAATCCGAATATGTTAATATTTCAGCAGAAGGATTTATTGACAAAATTCTCTCTTTCATTACATCTACTTTTTTTAGTCCCATTTTTTCTTTTGTAGCTATTATGTGCCTGTTGAAATTTGTCTCACTTATTCTGTCAAAATCTACAAGTATGAATTTGCCGAGACCGGACCTTACAAGTCCTTCACAGGCAAAAGAGCCTACGCCGCCGAGACCGAATACAGCCACTCTGCTATGTAAAAGTATCTGTAGTTTCTCTCTTCCTATTAATAATTCAGTTCTTTCATAATATTTTGACATATTTTCACCTTTTACTGAGTGCCGGTAACGGTAAATATTCCACTGTTTATAGTCGTGACGCGTAACGCGTCACGGGAGAAGACAAAATCATAAATTATACGGTGTTATATTTTCCTCTGTCAGCACTTAGAGCCTTTTCCAGTAATTGAATATATTTTTCTCTATTTCTGTCAATCCTTTCGAAATCAAATAATGAAGAAGCATTAGTCTCTAAAGCTTTCTTCACAATACATTCTTCTTCCTCCCTGGTTTCTTTTAAAGCATTAAATACAATAGCTAGATGTTCCGGTCTGGACATATCAATCCGAGAAATTGTCTCTGGCGGTATAAAGGGACTGTCTGTTTCGCACAGAATTCTATTTAATGGAACCATGGCAGCTATTCTTTTTAGATTTGTCGAACGTTTAAATGTAAGTGAGCCGGAAAAAGATATATAAAATCCTTTTTTTATTACCGGAGTCAGATATTTAAATCCGCCTGAATAGGAATGCATGATAATCTTTACGTCATCTTTCAGAAGTTTCAGATCTGAAAAAAGCTCTTCAAAAGCTTTTCTGCAGTGAATTATTAAAGGCAGTTTTTTTATATTCACCATTTCAACCTGTCTTATAAAAGCTTCTCTCTGACTTTCTATTGAAGGGTTACCTTCATAATCATCATATCCTGCTTCTCCTGCTGCAACAGATGCTTCAAGTGCTTCTTCCATGATATGTATAAAATCTTTATATTCTTTTTTCTCTGTCCATGCCGCCTGAGGATGCACTCCCATTGAAAGATAAATATTTTTATAAGATTTAAGTATTGGAATGGTTTTCATAAGACTATCTTTATTGTAAACACATGTTATTATTCTCTTTACACCTGCTTCAGTGCATCTGTCAATTATGTCTTTTATTTCATCCAAAGTAAAATTATAGAGGTGACTGTGTATATCGGTAAACATATTAATATACTTTTATGCATAGATAATTGCATGAAAAATTCAGTCAAAATACAAACAATGATAAAATGTTCCCTGGTATTTTCATGATGCAATTGTCTTCAAAATTAAGTATAATAAAATTTAATAATTCTTCAGGATTTATTTTTATTACTGACCTGAGCATAAGCATGTAATAAAAGTTTTCCTACCGTCACGCGTTACGCGTCACGAGAGCATATATGTATTATTTATGCTCACCTCAGTATATATTATACCCTTTTCTCTAGTTTTTTAACTGATTTTTTAAAATATAGTTAGTTTCATAACTATCCATAAATAACGACCTCGTAATGCGTAAAGCATAATGCATGATGCGCATGGATTAAACCCGTCACGCGTCACGACGACTTAAATTCTAATAAGTGTTGAAGGCTAATAAAAATTAATTCTCATAAAAAGCAGGGGTTTAATTATATTTAGCAAATTAATTTTATATAAACTTTTTCATAAAAATTATTTTTGGAAATGTTCTATGTATAAAAATTGTGATAAATGTTCCCAGCTAAATAATGTAAATGAGCAGTTCTGTATCAGATGCGGCAATATCCTTACGTCTGAAGCTTCTTTTTTGAAATTGTATGCTTCCCGCGTTATGGAATTAGAAAGACTGAGCGATAGATATAGTATTCTTAAAACAATTAAAAGCGGTGGCATGGGAACAATTTTTATGGGTATAGATAAGAATTTAGGCAAAGTCTGTGCTATTAAAGAATTAATTCTTCGATTCAGTGCAATAGCCGGCACAAACGAAGCTTCCATAGAGATGTTTGAGCAGGAAGCAAAGCTTCTTTCAAGCCTCAATCACAGCAGTCTCCCCAGGGTATATGATTATTTTGCGGTGAACGGTAAATACTATCTTGTAATGGATTACATTGTAGGAGAAGATCTTCTCACAATAATGAGTGAAAATAATTATGACAGGGGATTCCCTGAGGAACAGGTAATAGAGTGGGCTATTCAGATATGTGATGTTTTGAGTTATTTACATAACAGGCAGCCTCCTATCATATACAGGGATCTTAAACCTGCAAATATAATGATAAAAAGAGCTGATAATTCACTGGTTCTTGTAGATTTCGGCATAGCAGTGTCAATGGAGAAAGATAGTTCTTCTCTGGCTGAATATGCTACTATTGGTTATGCTTCACCGGAACAGTGTGCAGGTAAACCATGTGATGTAAGGAGTGATATTTATTCCCTTGGAACAACGATGTACCATCTTATTACCGGTATTCGCCCAGAAGGATTTTCTCTTGAACCTCCAAAAAGATTGAACCCCGAAATTTCATTTTATATGAACTATATTCTTACAAAAGCCATAGCATTGAAAATTAAAGATAGATATCAATCAGCAGATGAACTTAAACATTCTCTTTTATTATGGAAGGATCCTTTTTCTGTTATCCAGAGTGACAGAGGTCTTTCCAATAGTGATCTCTTAATACTTCAATTAAAATCAAATGATAAAAAGGCCAGGTTGCAGGCTGTAAAAGCCTTGAGCAGTGTTATACAGGAAAAGGCTACTATAGCTTTAATCAAGCTGTTATATGAAAATGATGTGCCTGTCCAGAAACAGGCTGCCATAGCTCTAGGAGAAATCGGAGATAATATAGCTATTGACGGATTATTACATTTACTGAAATCAGATGATAAAAATGTCAGGCTCTCTGCAGTGGAAAGTCTTCAAAAAATTAAATTCCCTGATGATGAGTATATTGTTTTTTCCTGTATTAAGAATTTATTTTCTCATAAAGACAGTCCTGTACGTTTATTGGCTTTTTCTCTGCAGAGTAAATTTAAATATGAATCTTTTTATTCCTATTTATTTGAAGGGCTCACAGATGAAGATCATAATATTAGAAGGCTCTGTGCTATGACTCTTGCAGAATGGGGCAGACCTGATGCCTTAAATCCTATAAAAAAAGCAATTGAAAAAGAAACTTTATTTTCTATTGCAACAAAAAGGATTCTCCAGAAGGCCCTTGCAAAACTCAAAGATACAATAAATAAACAACAGCAGGAAATTGATGAACCAGCAGGTAATATTTATGATTATGCACAGGTTCAGAGTGGTTTTGAGACTTCTGAATTATCCCTCCCTGAGCAATTTAGAGACACAAAAGAACTTTCACCTGATAAAGAAAATCGCAGAGATACAGGAGAAGTTTCTTCTGAAGAAAAACAGCCTTCGGAAACCAGAGAAGGATTACTCCAGAAATATAGAGAAAAAGTTCATCATGGAGAGATAAAAGTTTCGAAACCTCTGTTTTCTTCTCAGGAAAAGAGTATTAAAAAAACTCAGGAACAGACTGCAGAACAGAAATTTGTTCTTAAAAAAGCCAGGAAAGAAGAACCTTCCGAAACAGAGACAAAGTTGAAAAAATCCCTGAAGAAAAAAGACGTTCCTTCCTTAACTTCAGATATTACAACACAGGAAAAAGCTCTTGAAAAAGACAAAAAGCATGTTTTGAAAATGAAACTTTCTGCTAAAGACAGACCTTTGATTGAAGCTGTTACACAACTGGAAGAACAGGATAAGGAGAAACTCCTGGATGAACTTTCTACTAAAACAAAAAGTCAGGATATGAGCGAATATCCGGAAGATTTAAGGGAATATGTCTCTGCAGAGGAAAAGCCTGAATATGTCTCTGCAGAAGAAAAGTCTGAATATGGATCTGTATGTCAGAAAGAAATTGAACGTGTTGTCAGACCTGTTATAGCATCTGAACCGCTTTCTGTTATTTCTGTAAAAAAGGAAGAACTTCCGGAGCCTGTTCGTCAGATAGAAAATAAAATTTCTGTTAAATCCGGGACAAAATTAAAGGAATTATTAAAAAATAAGCTCATGGATACAATAGTTCCTCAGGCCCCGAAAAAAACTGTGCCAGAACCTGTTCTCAGTAAGGAAGAAATTGAAAGTAAAAAAGAAAAATATAAGTTCCTGGTACAGGATGTGAGACAGGCCAATAAAAAGAAAGAAGCCGATTCTATGGCAAAACTTAAAAGAGAACTGGAAGAAGAAAAAAAACAACTGGAAGAGAAGAAGAAGCGGGAAGAACAGGAAAGAAAAAAGAAATTTGAAGAACTGGAAAAGGAAAAGGCACAGAGAAAAGCCTATCTTAATCTTGATATTACAGATTATACACCTGATCTTAAAGACAAAAAACTTCTGGCAGAAAGGGAAAAACTTAGAGAAGAACTTGAAGCAGACAGACAACGTTTGAAAGAAAAAAAGGCCAGGGAAGAAGACTTAAAAGAGAAAATCGAATTTAAAGAAGAACCTCTTAACTGCTGGGAGATTATGCTGTGCGGTAAACAGGCACTATGTCCTGCATACCCTAAAAAAGGAAGAAGATGTGCTCATACGGTTGGTAATATTGAGGGGAAAAAACCAAGAGGCCCCCTTGCTGCTACAAAAAAATGCGCTATCTGCCCCTTTTTTAAGAGCGAACATTATGAAAGATAGTAAAAAAAAATCACTTTATTGCTCACGATTCACTCTTTATAGTTTTTTTGATACGATTTTACCTGGCCGGTACCAGGTTATAGGGAGGCCAATCAATACACCCTTCCTGAGCCGTTGTCTACAAGGCGATTGGAGTAAACAGGGAATTTTCTGCAGAGTTCTTTTATTTCCACTTTTATATCTTCTTTTATCTTTTCTGATTTTATATTATAGAGAATTTTGCCTATCATTTCTGCTATCTGTTTCATTTCTGCTTTTCCCATCCCTCTGCTTGTAAGGGCAGGTGTACCGAATCTTACGCCACTTGTTACCATAAGTCCTTTTGTATCATAGGGAATAGAATTTTTATTGGCTATAATTCCGGCTTCATCGAGAGCAGTTTCTGCTTCCTGACCTGTAATATTTTGAGCCGACAGATCTATGAGGAGCAGGTGATTATCGGTGCCTCCCGTAACGAGTCTGAAACCTCTGTGTTTAAGTTCCTCTGCCAGAACCTGTGCATTTTCTACTATATTTTTTGCATATTCTTTGAACCCCGGTTGCATGGCTTCAAGGAAGCATACTGCTTTTGCTGCTACAATATGCATCAGAGGGCCTCCCTGTATACCGGGCATCACTGTTTTATCCAGTTTTTTTCCATAGGTTTTTTTGCAGAGTATCAGTCCTCCTCGTGGTCCTCTCAGGGTTTTATGTGTTGTAGATGTTATAAAATCTGCATATGGAACAGGATCAGGGTGGACTCCTCCTGCTATTAAACCTGCCAGGTGGGCCATATCTACCATCAGATAGGCTCCTACTTCCTGGGCTATGGCACCGAACTTTTCAAAATCAATTTTTCTCGGGTAGGCACTTGCTCCGGCTATAATCAATTTGGGACGATGTTCTTTCGCAAGAGATAGAACCTGATCATAATCTATCATTTCAGTTTCTCTGTCTACACAGTAGAAAACCGTATGAAACAGTTTGCCTGAATAGTTTACCCTGCTTCCATGGGTTAAATGTCCTCCATGGGTAAGATCCATACCAAGGATGGTATCACCCGGTTCCAGTACGGTGAAATAAACTGCAATATTTGCCTGGGAACCTGAATGGGTCTGAACATTTGCATATTCTGCACCGTAAAGTTTTTTAGCCCTTTCAATGGCTTCTCTCTCAATTATGTCTACAAATTCGCATCCGCCGTAATATCTTTTCCCAGGATAACCTTCTGCATATTTATTTGTAAGAACCGATGCCTGTGCTTCAAGTACTCCTTCACTTACAAAGTTTTCAGAAGCTATCATCTCAAGCTTAAATGCCTGACGTTCTACCTCGTTATATATTGCTTCTGCTATCACAGGATCAACTTTCCATAAAACACCCATTTCTTAACGTTACCTCCTTATAAATCATATATCACCAGACTATTTAATTCTTTTTCCATAAGTTCTTCGGGTTTTTCGCCATTTATTTCTTTATAAAGATTTTCTCTTGTTTTAAAATACTCCCTTACGTCACGTGACTGTTCAAGATATATGTCATAACGTCTGTTTATTACATCTTCTTTATCATCGTGCCTGCCTCTGCCTGCAAGTCTCTTCAGACATTCTTCTCTTGATATTTTAATTTCTATTACATTCCCGAGTTTTCTGCCCTGACCTGCAAGGATTTCTTCCAGTGCTATTGCTTCTATACCTGCTCTGGGAAAGCCGTCTATAATAAAACCTTTTTTACAGTCATTTCTGCCAAGTCTTTCTCTCATAATATCTATTATTAGATCATTTGGAGCAAGTTCACCTCTGTCCATACATTCCTTCAATTTTTTCCCCTGAGGACTTGCTTCTTTTGCTGTCTCTCTTAATAGTTCTCCTGATGATATATGGGGAATAGCATGTTTTTTTGAAAGTCTTTCTGCCTGAGTGCCTTTACCTGCGCCGGGAGAACCCATTATGACTATAAACAGGGGAGAGGACTTCAAGTCCTGCCCGATTATTTTATCATCTGACATATTATGTTTTACTCCTGTTTTTCAACATTTCAGCATTTTAGCTGAAATGCTGATAGCTGAAATGCTGATAGCTATATAATATATCAGAAAATTATTCTGATTACAATAGCTTTTTAGCTATCAGCTATCAGTTGAAATCTGAATACACTTAATCCTGTTAACAACCATGACCCGTTCGGTCACGACGAAGTATGAGAATTTCCTCCTCCCGTCACGCGTCACGCGTTACGCGTCACGATTCTCATATAAATCCCGGAAATCCCGAAAATTCCTGTCAAAATTTCACCCTTATTCTTGTCATCAATTTGTTTGCATGGTAATCATTATTACCTGCAGGATCAGGAACCTTATCATAAACATCATAGGGAGTACTGGCAGAATAGTCATAGAATTTATAATCTATCTGAAAATCAGCATTGTCACTGAATTTATACATGACTCCACAGCCAGGAATTACCTGTGACCATTTTACATCTTTACCGGATTCGTTTGTGCCGCTTGCTTTGATATATTCAATAAATCCCTGGGCGCTGAATTTCTCCGTAATATCATATGTAATTCCTGCATTGGCAACATAATAAGCCAGATCCACTTTATATTCTTTTGTCTCATAATCACGGCTGAATTTATGATAATTAAAATATCCCCATGTATGAAATTTACCGGCAGAATATTTACCTCCTGCATCTACATTGTATTCTTTCCCTTTTACCGGATCCGCTTCTGTAAAGAAATGATCCATATTACCGTAAATATTGACGCCTGTTGTATCAGCTACAGGAACACCTGTGAGAAAATTGTATTTTTGAAAAGAGTCTTCATCGTTTGTAATATTGGTAGCTACTAACTGTTGTAAATAGGTAAAATCTGTAAAGATTATACCACTGTCTTTTTCTCCGAATTTCCAGTCTATGCCGAGATCTATACCTGTTCTGTTCGGTCTGAGCCTGGAAAATCTCCTGGCATTACAGGCAAAGCTTCCTGTTTTCCATCCCCATCCTTCATGATGGCTGTCATTATATATTTTATCCCAGTGTTCGCGATAACCGAAGGGATCATAATTGGCGGAGACCCTTATGTATTCTCCATAGAAGCTGAAAGGCGAAAGTTTTACTTTTGCACCTATATTCAAAAATGTTCCTGTATATCTGCCTTTATTATCCGTTAAATTATAATCAAAGCCTGTCTGATTGAATTCTCCGTAGATTTTTATTTTATCTTCAGGCCATGTGTAATAACCTTTAAATCCGTAATAAATTAAATCCTTCGGTGGTGCAGTGAGATTTTTATCTGTTCCGAGAGAAGGATTTGACGCATAGTCTTCATAAAGTCTCAGAAAAGCTCCTTCTATATGGGCCGAACCATCAAGAAAATCATGGCCTGCCCAGAAACCCTGAAGATAATTGTCATACTGGCCGGGAGATGCCTGGCCGTAACTGAAGAGTCTGTATGTGCCGGCTCCGTTATTATAGGGAGTGGCCAGTTCATATCTGAATTTTGACGGTATACCTGTTGTGTCGGAAGATCTGAGAACGTTTATATTTCTTGCCATAAATACTTCCAGATCTACTTTTTTATAGAGGGAACCGCATAGATCTATGCCGTTTATCGGCATAACATCTTTCCCTCCGTAACTTATATTATTTCTTAATCCGTAGAAAAGATTTCTGGATAATTTTTTAACATTATAATCACCGAATTTTCCGGTAATATCCCAGTCTCCGTCCGTATCAAACCAGAGAGTTGACATGTCGGCCTGAAACTTATTGATTGTTACGATCTGTCCCATTGAATCATAGGAAGGAACGAGACCCCACTGACATATAACACCCTGATCTCCGAAGGCACTGTAAGCGGAAAAATCTCCTCCTGCTTTCACTTTTTCTGCAATTTTTGCCGTAACTGTAAGGTTTAGTTGAGACATAATAGCATTACCTGAAAAAAGACTGTTCCCTCCGTTAGGGCCGCTGAAGCGATCTCTGTCAGGTATAATTTCCGGCCCCGGTGTGGGATTTTGCGAAGGAGGAAAGGGATTACCGAAACTCGCTGTGTTTAATTTATCAGGAGCATATCCTATTGATACTGCAGTAGTATTAAAATTTCCGCTTATTTTTACTCTCTCAAGGTCCTGGACCCTTGATGTTATTTTTCCTATGGACTCTTCTATATTTGACACTCTTATCCCGAGTGAGTCCAGCTCCTTATGAAATTCTTCAGTCAGTTTATTTATTGTGTCAAGGTCATTTTTTGTTGCATAAACAGAGAGATCCGGCATCTGCGGGATAGAAGCTTCTAACTGTTCTATACGTGCAATGATTCTTGCTACAGCCATGGCCATTTCATATCTTGTTACAGGTCTGTCTCCCTTGAAATAACCATCAGGATAACCTTCTACAAGCCCTTTCTCCTGAAGCATTTCTACCGCATCATAGGCCCAGTGATTCTGGGGTATGTCATTGAATGGATTGGCCGCCAGAGGAATGGATAAACATAAACACAGTAATATAGTTGCAGGGAGTATAATTTTATGCACTTTTATAACCTCCTTAATACTGATCTCTTAAACAATTAATTAGACACATACATGATAAAACCTTTCTCTGAAAAATTTTTTGACTGATAAATTTTATATATAGTGTATTTCATAACTTATTAGAATTTAAGTCGTCGTGACGCGTGACGCGTGACGGGGTTAATCCCTGCGCATCACGCATTACGCTTTACGCATTACGAGGTCATTATTTATGGATAGTTATGAAACTAACTATAAATCTCTGTTAAAGTCTTATTCTATGTTAATTTTACAGGAAATTTTTAACACTCTCTAAAATTACTATTAATTTTTTTATAATTTCGTCGATAATGTTATTGTAAGTTAAACAGAACTCTGATTAAAGGAAGGGGAGACATGTATGTTACAGAATATTAAAATCAGTAATAAAATTATTATCTGTTTTGTAATTCTGAATGTAATTTTACTTATTATAGGCTATATCGGGGGACGGAATATTTATAAAATTAATGAAGGTTCCATGAATTTATATGAACATAGAACTGTGCCCATAAGAGAATCTGTTGAAATAATTCAGGCTTTTTTGAGAATTCGTATTAATATAAGGGATATGATAAGACTTAGCAGTGATCCTGAAATAATGGCAAAAAAAGAAAAAAGGGTAAAGGAACTCTATGAAACAGTCGAGAAAAGTATGGATGCCTATGAACAGGCTGTTCTGACAGAAGAGGAGAAAAAGGATTTACAGGATTTCAGGAAAGGTTTTGAAGCTTACTATAAACAGGCAGAGATTATGATGGATTTAGCGAGACAGCAGAAAGTCAAAGAAGCCTATGGTGTTGTCGATGGAGATGCAGATAAAATAAATGAAGATGCCCAGGATGCTCTCAGAAAGATGGTTGAATACAATAAGACTAAAGCTGCAGAAATGGCGCAGAATAATAAAGATTTAATGAAAAACTCTGTTAATACGATGATCTTTTATGTTATATTCGGATTTCTGGCAGGCATTATTTTTACTATTATATTGATAAAAAATATTTCCGGTATAATTAATAGTTTATTAAATGAAACAAAATATCTTGCTACTTCTGTGAGAGATGGTAAGCTTAAAATAAGAGGAGATATTAATAAAATCGATTTCGAATTCAGGCCAATCATAAAAGGAATTAATGAAATTATTGATATTCTGGAAGAGATTATGAAAAATATAACAGGCAGCACAAATTCTTTCAGTTCCGAGGCATATAATCTCAAATCCATATCTACTATAATGTCTCAAAATGCAGATGAGTTATCGAACCAGTCTAAAAGTGCTTCTTCCGGCGCAGAAGAGATATCCAGAAATATTGATAATATAGCTTCCGCTACAGAGGAATTATGTACAAACCTGACTGTTGTTGCCACATCCATGGAAGAAATGTCAAAAAGTATTCTGGAAATTGCAAAAAATACCGAGGAATCTAAAGATATTGCCAATAAAGCTTCCAATATAGTAAGTAAATCAAAAGCAAATACGGAGATCCTCGGAGAACATGCGAAAGAGATCAGTAAAGTAATAGATTTGATTACAGATATAGCAGAACAGACAAATTTACTCGCTCTGAACGCTACAATAGAAGCTGCCAGGGCAGGAGAAGCAGGAAAAGGGTTTGCCGTAGTGGCCAATGAAGTAAAAGAGCTTGCAAAGCAAACAGGCACTTCTGCAAGCAGTACAAGAACAAAAATTGATGCTATCTACGGAAGTATACAGAATACAATGAAATTTATGGATGAAGTATTCCAGGTTGTTCAGCAGATTAACGGTATAGCAACAATTATTTCCTCTTCTGTAGAAGAACAGAGTATTACCAGCAGAGAAATTACGCAGAATATAAGTCAGGCTGCCCTGGCCTCAAATGATGTATCGGAAAGTGTGAGCAAGGCATCCAGTATACTTAAAAATGTGACATATAATGTTATAGCAGCCTCAGATGCAGCACATAATACAGCCACTGAAGCAGGTAATACTAAAAAATCTTCGGAGAATTTATCTGAACTATGTAATAATTTAAATAAATTGTTAAGTCATTATAGTGAGACGTGAAATCGTGAAAACGTGAGCAGTGGCGTTTTATTAAACGCCCTTATGTGAAGGGTGACCTGTCAGGGTAATGAAATATCTATAATATTTCCTGTATTTCTGTTTATGTCTTGTAGAGATTTTACAGGCATATAGAGTGTTCCGGCTGATTCTACAGATTTTGCTTCTTCCTTTAATATTATTCCTATTTCTTCAATATCTTTTGCGGGAATATATATGTAATTTTTATATATAAAGGATTTTTTATAATAAGATCTGTCATTTACAAATATTGACGGGTAATAAAAATTTATATTTTTATCATT
>JAKPQU010000532.1 GCA_029555925.1 Bacillota bacterium | reverse complement strand
TCAGTTTATTCATAATATCACTCCTCACTGTCCTAATTTTGGCTTAATTTTAATGCTCTATTATCCCGGTATTATCTCGTTTTTCTGTCATAAAACTGACATAATTTTGTCATAATTTCATCACTTAAAACTGTCCGGTTTTGTTCTGGTTTTGGTTTATTCCCTGTACCAATTCTGTACTAATTTTGTACTAAAAATTTAAAGATTTTCCCTTATTTCATACAGTTTTTACTGTCACGTTTTTGTCACGATTTTTACTTTAAAACTGCCTCTATTTCCCTATGAATTTAAGAAACCGTTTCTTTAATTATACCTTTCAATTTAAACCTGTAACGTCTCAGGTCTGCTTCCCACTCTTTTACTGTTTTATCCGGATATATTCCCATCTCTTTAATTAACTGCCTCAAAACAGCTTCTATCAATTCTTCATCTTCTATTCTGCCTATTTCATAGAAAAGAGATATCCCTTTTGTTTTTGGCTTTTCTCTGTTCCATAAGAGTTTCACATCTTCCCCTGCTTCCTCCATTTTAATTAACACAGAGGTTACTATACTCTCATAATATTTATTCTGCAGGGTTCTCTTACAGTCAGAAGGGCTCATATTTTTAATTGCCTTCATCATAAATTCTTTTAATCCGTCACTCTCAAATGATGGCCTTCCTCTTTTTCCCACTGGTAACACCTCTCATATTCTATTAAAGTAACAAGTCTCTGATTGTCTCTTCTCCAGTGACAAGCCGGACATATGGCAATAATATCACAGGTAATATATCCGGGCCCTGTGGTTAATATACTTCCACAGGAAGGGCAACATGGAGGAGTTTTATATTTTGCCTTAAAATAATTCATCTGCCTTGTGGTAATTCGCTTCATGTCCTGTAAGGTTATTTCTTCATGGGTCATGTGCAGCAGGTCATATAAAGTTATCGTGTCCATTCTTCCAGCTCCTCATGAATTTTATCCAGTTCCATACATGCCATATAACAGGCTCCGTTCTCCTGGTTTGTTATGGGTGAAGATCTGATTATTTGTAAAAGCCGGTCACGTTCCTGTAATAAATACTGTCTCCTTTTTGTCCCCCTTTTGTCCCCTTCTACAGGTCCAGTTTCGGACCTTCCAGCAGGTAAAAAATCCTTTATTTGTGCCGGTTCTGAAGTTTCTACAGCTCCCAGGTCTGGCAGATCCGATATCTTACCTGCCGGATGGTCTGAAAACTGATTTTTAAATAGTTCCAAAAAGAAATCTTCTGTTATGTTCTGCATAACTCAAAGCCTTTCT
>JAKPQU010000530.1 GCA_029555925.1 Bacillota bacterium | reverse complement strand
AGGTTAATCCTCTTTTAATATCAGACATATCTCTTTCTCCTGTATTACTTTTTTATTTTTACATGATTTTTTCTACATTGTATTGAATATCCTTTTTGCTTTACACAAAATTATTGTATTTTCCTATGCAAAGGAGTATATTATTTATTGAGGTCTAACAAATATGACCGGAGCAGTCACAACCAAATATAAGAATTAGCATCCGGTGAAGTTGCAAACTTCATCATTCTCATATAAATTTAATATTTGAGTAAATAAGGTGTTATTACAGTGCATCATAAAAAAAATAAATTTATGAAAACAGATATTTTTAGTCTGTCTTTACAAAAAAAATATAACCAGAAATATTGTGACTCTTACTGTGATAATAAAACATTTGACAGGACATTTAAAATTGAAGAATTAAAAAGACAGATTATAGAAGGTTCCTATTATATAGAGGAAGATAACGTTGCCAGGAAGATACTGGAATATTTTGGTATATTTTCTCTTTGAATATCTATAAACAATGAATTAGTCTGCATCGTTCTGTTTCATATTTCTTTCCCTTTCCCTGCTATATAAATGATATATTTATCACTTTCTCTAATAGACGGACAGTTTATATTATTAACTATTTCAGTGGCACCTCTGTATTCTATCAATTGTAATCCCGACAGTTCCATATCTTTCAATGCTTCCTGCGATGTGTAAAGATGCATGAAAATTTTTTCTTCCGAAAGATGATAGCCACTGATGGCACTTACCAGCTTATCTCCTTCCTGGAGTTTTCCTGAACTTATTTTTCTTATAAAATTTATAATGGTCCATTTTAGTTTTTCTTTAAGATTTCTTTCTCTTGAATGGGTCGTGAAAATTATCAGTCCATTGTCCTTCAATATTCTTTTACATTCTTTAAGGGTATTTATTCTGTTTTCTCTAAAAGGTATGAGAGATATAAGCTGTCCAAACAGTATTATATAGTCAAAACTTTCTTTTTTGAAACCAAGATGACAGCCATTCATAGTTAAGAAATCTGCTTTAATATTTTTTTCTTTCCCTTCATTATGGCAGATTCTTACCAGTTTTTCTACTATATCTATTCCTGTTACATGTAATTTTTTTTTTGCCAGGGCAAAGGCTTCTCTTCCTGCTCCACAGCCAATGACAAGAGTATACCTGTCTTTTTTACAGTATTTATCAACGATGATTTCTTCATAATCTTCAAGACCTAGAGGAGCCATTCTTTTTAAAAATTCTATTTCCGAATAATTATTATATTTTCTTCTTATTTTTTTGAAAAAAATGTCTTCTTTCATAGCTTTCTTGTCAATTATATTCCTGTATGATATAATCTAATAGCTTTTAGATACTTATGGTTTTTTTATATGTAGAGCCTGTAAGAGCTTTTGCGTAAACGTACAATAGAGACAACATTTATTACACGATCTGTATTTCGTTAATCAGTGTTCATACCCTCTATAAAATTTTTAGAAATAAGGTGAACTTATGACTCAGGAACTATCTGTTCAGGATAATTTATCAGAAGATAATGAAAAAATAACTAAGAAATCTATCAGACGGTGGGTTAATACCTATACAGATAAATATTTCGTAAAGGCTATAAAAAATAATATATCTTTTACATTTAAATTTTTAGATAATTCATCTCTCAAAGGTAAAATGCAATGGTTTAATAAATACAATGTAAATATAGTTACAGAGGATGGCGTGGAATATACAATTTTAAAGCATTCAGTGAAATATATGATACAGAATTAGCCGGAAAAATCAAAATCAGAAAAAGATCTGTTTATAATGTCAAATTCCTGCTGTGCCAGTTCCTCTTCTCCGTTTTCCATATAGGCCCGGCCAAGATAATCATGAAAGGTAACATCATCGGGATTCTTTTCTATAGCTTTTTTATAGTATTCTATAGCACTATCAAAATCATATATCTGATAAAAAGCATACCCTGCATTAAAAAAATCATTGCCACTGACTGAGCCTGCTTCTATAGCAGTTTCATATTCTTCTATTGCCTCGTCTATATTACCTTCCATCTCCAGTAATTCTCCCATACTTGTATGGATATCTCCTCTGTCATAACCTTCTTCCATGGCTTTTTTATAGAATTCTTTTGCTTCTTCTGTCTCTCCTTTTTCGGCACAGAGAAGACCTTTCAGATAATAGCAGGATGCCTGATCGGCAGACAGGGCCATAGCATTTTCAATAGCCACTTCAGCCAGTTTTTCATTGCCCATAGCTATATAAACCTTTGCCAGTCCCTGATGGGTTTCCGGATCAGTAGGGTCTATGTCCAGAGCTCTTTTATATGCGTTTAAAGAAGATGAATAATCTTCTGTTTTTAAATATGCACTGGCAAGTTTTTCCCATGCTACGGAATCTTTTTCATTTATTACAACAGAATTTTTGAAATATTTTACAGCTTTTTCATAATCTCCTGTTTCCATGTAGATTGTGGCGAGATTAAAATTTGTATTTTGATTCTGTGAGTCAATTTCATAGGCTTTATTAAATAGCTCTATTGCTTTTTTTATTTCTTTCTTTTTATAAGCTACAAGACCAAGATTATAAAGAATACCCTGATTTTCATCTATTTTAACTGCCTCTTCCATATATTCACGGGCCTTATCAAAATCTCCCATTTCATAATAGGTCAGCCCCAGATTATTATATGCTTCATAACTGTTCGGGTTTATTTTTACTAATTTCTTGTAACTTTCTATTGCCATCTCTCTTTCTTCCTGAATATTGTAAATATTACCCATATTGCCGAGAGCTGCTTCATATTCAGGGTCCAGTTCAAGACATATAGCAAATTCTTTTAATGCCAGATCCAGTTTACCCTGTTCATAATAGGCTATTCCAAGATTGGCATGGGATTCGATATCAGAGTAATCAAATTTTATAGCTTTCTTAAACTCTTTTACAGCTATATCTATTCTTCCAAGGGCCATTAGAGTAAGGCCTGAATAAAAAGGACGACGCATTATTTATAAACCTGACCCGTATAATGTCAGTAACTTCTCCCCAGTCTATACAAATTTTTCATACTGTACATTAATAATGGTTACACTAGTACTAAAAAATATTTATAATATATATTCTCACCTGCAGCCTTTACCCCTCTTTTCTTTCCAATAAGGTTGCACCGAAAGTTTATATAAATTTATGAGAGATTATCCAAGCTGATTTGTAAGAGCTTTTTGTATGGCATCACTTAATTGTACAGGGCTGAACGGTTTCATTATGTAAAAAGTAGCTCCTGCATCCATACCTTTTATGAAATCGTCTACCTGGGTTTTGGCAGATACCATTATAACAGGGATATCTTTTGTCTTTGGATTTTCTTTCAGTGTCTTACATACCTGCCACCCATCAACTTTGGGTATCATAATATCGAGTAATATGAGATCGGGACGTTCATCTATTGCTTTTTTTAGTGCCTCTTCTCCATCGAAAGCTTCTATTACTTTATAGCCATCCAGTTCTAGATTTATCTGAATATATTCCAGAATGAACTTATCATCATCTACTATAAGAATTTTTTTTGTAGCTTTTTCCGTTTCCTGTTTAAGCTGTGACAGTGCCTGTAAAGCCTTTTCCCCTCCTATTAATTTCAGGGCTTCTGCTGCGTTCTTTCTTACCCACCAGTCCGTATCATTTAACGCTTCTATCAGATTATCCACTGCTCTTGTATCTTTAATTTTTCCAAGAGCCCATGTTACGATACCTCTCACGAAATCATCAGGATCATTCATACTTTTTATAAGAGGTATAACAGCTTCTTTTACTCCCAGGGTTCCTAAAGCATCTGCTGCCTGCCGTCTTACTTCGACATTCTCATCTCCCAGAGCCTCTATTAGTGGCTGAATTACCCTGTTATCCTGCGTATTTCCAAGCAGTTTTGTCGCTCTCTGCCTGTTTTTAGGATCATTATCCCGCATCATACCAATAATTTTTTCTAATTCATCACTCATATAAACAAGCCTTTCTAAATATTTTATATTATTCAAATAATTTTGATAATTTTTATCTATTTATTTTTCCAGAATATTATTCAAATAATTTTGGCGGTTTCTGTTTTTTATCTTTCCACTGAAGAAACGCCATTTTTTCACTGCCTCTTGCAAAGGGAACAGACGTTATTTTTATAGTTGTTTCCATCATTTTCTTTATTTTTTCCGCTTTCCCTTCCATGCAGAGATAAAGATATATAGTTCTTATTATTTCTTCTTCCTCCTGCGAAAGAGGTGCAGGAGATAACCTTTTATATTTTTCAATTAGCCCTCCATCTAAAATATTTTTCTTTATTTTTTCTTTATCAGGACTCGAAACTATTTTATCAATAAGTGCCTTCATTTCAGGATTTGAGAAGTTGTTTAATATCATCTGTTCTATTTTTTCTTCATCTCTATCCTTTTTTTCCATTGTTAACCTCTAGTTGAGTTCTTCCAGTGTTAATTCAGATTTAGTAAGACTTTCCTCCTGCTGGGAAGAAATTTCCGACAGAAATGCTTTTTTGTTATTTGCTATCATTAATGCGTCTTCCAGATCTATAATTCCCTGGTTTAATAATCTTATAAGTGATTGTTCCATTGTACACATACCTTCATGGGAACCTAACTGAATTGTGCTGTATATCAAATGAAGTTTATCTTCTCTTATTAAATTTTTAATGGCAGGTGTGCCTAACATCATTTCACAGCAAACAATTCTTCCTTTTTTATCCCTTCTTGGAATAAGGGATTGACAGATTACCCCCTGAATGACATCGGCAAATTGATTTTTTACATTTGCTCTCTGATCTGCCGGGAAAAGTGTTATGAGACGGTTAATGGTTTCATAGGTATTACGGGTATGAAGAGTTGACAGAATAAGCGCACCCATCTGACCTGCTTTAAGAGCCATTTCGGCAGTTTCTACATCTCTTATTTCTCCTATCATTACAATATCGGGGTCTTCTCTCAACGCACTTCTTAAAGCTGTAGCGAAATCAGGTGTATGCATACCGACTTCTCTCTGATTTATAAGGCACTTCTTTGGTTTATATACAAATTCTATAGGATCTTATATTGTTATTATATGTTTGTAATATTCTTTATTTACCAGTTCCAGCATGGTGGCAAGGGTAGTTGATTTACCTGAACCGGTTTTCCCTGTAACCAGTATCAGACCATTTCTTAATCTTGCCAGATCATTTACTATGTTGGGTAAAAAGAGGTCTTCTACGGTTCTTATTTCACTCGGTAGAACTCTCATAGCAATAGATTCACCGTTTAACTGTTTGAATATATTGACACGAAATCTTGCCAGATCAGGTACTTCAAGGGTAAAATCCAGATCTACCGGAGTTTCGCTATAAAACATACTTTTTTGATAGTTAGTTGTTATAAGTGAGATGATTTCATGAACATCTTCAGGAAGTAATGCGGCATAATCA
Organism: Bacillota bacterium; assembly: GCA_029555925.1. The sequence continues at coordinate 769 of JAKPQU010000530.1, read as the reverse complement.
AGATGATGAAGTTTTCCATTCAATCTTATTATAGGCGATGAGCCTGCCGAGAGATGTAAATCAGAGGCACCCATTTCTATAGCTTTCCTGAATAATTCCATCTCTTTTAGAGCATTTAATTCTTTATCTCTTTTCATAAAAGGTTAGTTTTTCGGTTTCTACCGATTCCCTCCTTAAAAATTTAATTATAGTTAGTTTCATAACTATCCATAAATAATGACCTCGTAATGCGTGATGCGCAGGGATTAAACCCGTCACGCGTTACGCGTCACGACGACTTAATTTTAATAAGTTATGAAATACACTATATTCCTGAGTATGAATTTATATAAAATCTATTTTCAAAATAAATAATATATCTAATTATATTTAAGCTGTTAAGTTCAGTCAAGCAATTTCTTAATAATCATCTTTTTATATTATTGAATTATAGTTAGTTTCATAACTATCTATAAATAATGACCTCGTAATGCGTAAAGCGTAATGCGTGATGCGCAGGGATTAAACCCGTCACGCGTCACGCGTTACGCGTCACGACGACTTAATTTCTAATAAGTTATGAAATACACTATAATCGAAATTTGAAAAAAATATAAATTAAAAAAACACTAAGTACCGCTACAGGCAACTTAGTAACCATTTATCAGCTTCTGCCTGCCAGGCTCTTACGAAGAAAAATAATTTGCCTTATTTAATTTGTTTTACAGACAATAAATTAACCACTGGTTAATTTCTAATACTATAGAAAAAACGAATTTTTCTTCTCCAG
>JAKPQU010000508.1 GCA_029555925.1 Bacillota bacterium | reverse complement strand
AGTAATCGGCGTTTTAAGCTCATGAGCAGCATCGGCAAAAAATTGTTTTCTTAACATACGGGCTTTCTGAAGGGATTCAGCCATAGTATTAAAAGAATTTGCAATATATCCGAACACATCATTCCTGTTTATGTCTATCCTGTAATCCAGATTGCCTGCCCCTATCTCCCCTGCCCCTTCCCTGAGTTTCTTCAGGGGCTCTACTTCATGAAGTATTATAAAATAACTGGTTATTACAGCAATAACCGTAGAAAATATAATTATCAATATAAAGTCAGGATAGATTTCATAAAAAAAATCCTTCTCAAGAAATTTAAAAATTATCTGTTTACCTCTTATACCGGCAACATGTTCATTTAACTTTATAGAATCATTTAGATAATCATGTAAATGCTCATCCATTGCCCTGGAGAAAAAATAGCCTGTCATTAAAAAAGTAAAGAAAACCATAATTGAAACAAGGAGAGTAATTTTTAAGACTATACGCTTCATATCAATTCTCCCCTGCAGCCAGTTCTTCAAGTTTTTTCTTTGCATCTACTCTATTAGGATCATATAAAAGAACAGTTTTATACTCTTCACAGGCTTTCACAAAATCACCTTTACCTTCTGCAATCATAGCAAGAAGTAAATGTCCTTCTGGATCTTCTTTATAAATCTTAAGACCTCTGTCCACCTCTTTACCGGCTCCGTCAAAATCTTTATTCAAATAGAGAATAAAGGCTTTACTGTAATAGGTTAAAGAATTTGACATATCCTTCAGACATGAAAACTCTTTAACAGCCTCTTCTTTTTTCCCGCTCTGCAACAAAATAAAGGCATTTCTATAGGTTATTCTGTCTTCATACGGATCCATTGCTTTTGCTTTATGAATGGTTTCTTCCGCTTTATTTATATCGCCTCTGTTATAAAATATACCGGCTTTTAACAGATAGGCCTCTATTATGACAGGGTCCAGTTCAATGAGTTTGTCCACCTCTGCTTCTGCCATGAGAAAATCTTTACTGTAATAATAACAGTTTGCCATAAACAGGTGATACATCTTATTATCCTTTGCCAGTACTTTAGAGGTTAATTCTTTCATAAGATCAAGCCTGTAGTAGAGAAAAGCCATTAATTCCCAGGCAGAAGGTTCATTGCAATCCAGTTCAATTGATTTCTGAATAGATGCAAGAGCTTCTTTATTTTTGCCGGAAGACAGGTAAGATCTGGCAAGATAAACATGTGTATAATAATCTGACGGTTCTTTTTCCACGGCAATGAGAGCAGAAGCCACTGATTTATCATATTCTCCCTCTGTTCTGTAAATATCACTTTCTATCATATCACCAAGATAGGACTGACTTTTGAGTTTTTTTATCCTGTCTGCTTCATCAAGGGCTTCCTGAAAATCTCCTCTGTACATATAGATACCTGCTGTGCCGATAAGAGCCTTTATATCGGTCTGTGATGAAATGCTCAGGGCTCTGTCAAATTGTTTCCTGGCTTCGTCAATATTCTGCTGGTAAAGATAAATCCAGCCCAGAGAACTGTAAGCTGAAGGGAGAAGAGAATTCATTTCAATGGCTTTTTTTGAATTTTCCAGGGCAAGATCCCATTTTTTTTGAAGTCTGTATATATCCCCTGTCCCCTGATAACCGAGAGCAAATTTTTTATCTATCTCTGTAGTTTTACCATAATAAGACAATGCTTTTTCCAGCTCTCCCTTTTGTTGATATATGGTGCCTGCAAGATAATTTGCAAGAACTCCGTCAGGGTCAAGCTTCAATGAATATTCCACTTTCTGAAGAGCCATATCAATCTTATTCTGCCCCAGACATGCTATGGCAAGTTTCATGTATATATCAGAGCTGTTCGGATCAACTGCAATAGCTTTCGTGAATTCTTTTTCCGCTTCGTCATATTGTTCCTCCCTCAGGTAATTATTTCCTGTATAATAGGATATATTACCCGGCGGAATGATAGCCATATAAGAAAGAGCTACAGAGAAGATTACAAATATAATACCGGCTAAAGAAGGGATAACTTTAAATTTTTTCTTCTTCTCATCAACATATATTTCGTTATCCATTATATAACCGAGTATAAGTCCCGATAAAAAACCACCTGTATGAGCCAGTATATCTATATTAGGAATTACCAGTCCTACAAGTAAATTAAGTACTACAATAAGAACTAAATTCTTAATAAGAGATCTGTAAAGTCTCTGAGGAAGAACCTTTCTTTCTATTATTGTAAATGATATTAAAGCTCCGAGGATGCCGAATAATGCTCCTGACGCTCCTGCCGATATACCTGTTACCGAATACTTCATACCGAGAAGGCTCAATATATTTCCAAGAAAACCGCTTAAAATATAGATAATCAGAAACTTTTCATGACCATAGCTCAATTCCAGCAGTGGGCCGCATAAATAAAGGAAGAGACAGTTACCTGAAAGATGGAGCAATCCTATATGAATAAACATGGAAGAGAAAAGCCGCCAGTATTCTCCGTTCCATATGGCAATCCTTTCATTTACGCCAAATACCGTAAGAACATTAACATTTTCCGTTCCTCCCGCTCCTTCCATTACAAACCATATAAATATATTTAAAGCCAGTAAAACCCAGGTCACATAAGGCCTGGTTTTATTCATAGCTTCCCTGAACCGTTCCATTTTCTCAATTTCTTTAAATTCTTTATTAATAAGAAAAGTAATCTCTTCTTTTCTTTCTTCATTAATCTCAACATCGGGAAGTCTATCTTTAAAGAAATTTCTTCCGGGAGGATATTCAGGTATATATGTTAATTGATCGTCAGGAGAGAAAATTTTACCGCTTTCCAGAACTGCTATAAGAGGTAAAAGATGGATTCTGTTTTTTATATTTTTTACGGAAAAGTCTGTTCTTACCGGTGATGGTTCATAGCCGGAGAAAACCAGAAGAAGATTTCCTCTTATGACTTCTTTTTGCGAGGAAAATTCTACGTCCCGGATAAATTCAATGAGAGATTTTTCATAACCTGCAAGAATAATTCCCGTATCTGTAATTCTATGTTCATGGCAGTTAAGAATTGAGCATAAATATATAACATGACCTTCTTTTCTCATAAGGGTAATAACATTGCTGTCTATATTATAAAGCTCAACAAAATGTTCTTTTTCAATAAGATCTGTTTTTACTTTTTCTATATAATTTTTCACATCAAATGACTCTTCATTGTTCTGCATAATTCATTACTTTCTTCTGTCAGCATTTCAGATTTTCAGCAGGTCAGCAGGTCAGATTTTCAGCATGTCAGCTTTTAACTGACCGGTATCTGCCAGTATCACGATGATTTTAATGGGTATCCCCCGTCATTTAAGGTAAAGCAATCCAACTGGTAGAAGCTAATCAGACGGGCTTACTTCGTCGCTATCGCTCCTCCCAATGACAGGCGACTTAATCATCGTGACTGCCTGCTGGCCGCTGACCGGCTGACCTGTAGCCCTGAGTGTAACAGGTAAATGTTCCGGTACTATAGTCTTACCTCCTGAGAAAACGATGGATCTTTCTATCACATTTTCCAGTTCTCTTACATTGCCGGGCCAGTCATAATTCAGAAGAATGTCTACAACTGCCTTTGAAATGCCTATGGTCTCTGATTTTACCTCAGAACTGTATTTCCTGAGAAAATATTCTATTAAAGGTATTACATCTTCTTTCCTGTTTCTGAGGGGGGGGATCTGGATAAAAACTACATTTAAACGATAGTAGAGGTCTTCACGAAA
>JAKPQU010000498.1 GCA_029555925.1 Bacillota bacterium | reverse complement strand
ACGCGTGACGCGTGACGGGTTTAATCCCTGCGCATCACGCATTACGCTTTACGCATTACGAGGTCATTATTTATGGATAGTTATGAAACTAACTATAATAGTACCCTTTCCTGTATTGCCCGTCACGCTTTACGCGTCACGAATAAATTCTTTATGAAGTGCATTTATGGTTTTTTTCTCATCCTGTCCATGTACGAGGAACGCTATCGTTATATGGGAATCGGTAGAACAGAGAACCTTTATGCCCTCTCTTCTTAAAGCACTGAAAGCTCTGTTCATAACTCCCGGCATACCTCTCATACCGGCTCCAACTGCAGAAATCTTCGAACAGTTCGGCACAACCCTGAAGGAACATCCCAGTTTTTTGATGGTAGACGATGTTTTCTCCAGTTGTTTCATATCTACAATAAAAAGGAGATCGTTGGGATTAAGGGCTATAAAATCAAGGCTTATCCCGTTATGTGAAAGACTGTTGAATATTTCCTCTATTTTTCCGCCATTTGCTTCTATAGGAAGTTCTATATGTATCTGGGCTACATTACTGATATGGGCTATAGATGTTACGGGGCGAGTAAAATAGACCGGATCCGTTTTTTCACCTATAGAGGTACCCGAGCTTTCTGGATTGAATGTATTTTTTACTACGAGAGGAAGATTTAAACGTCTGGCCATTTCTACGGAACTGGATTCCAGAACCTTTGAACCGCAACAGGTCATCTCTCCTATTTCATCAAATCCGATTTCATCCAGTTTTATAGCAGAAGAAACAATATAAGGATCAGATGTCATTATACCATCAACTTCTTTATAAAATTCAACCCTTTCGGCACCGAAGGCATGTCCGAGAGCTACAGCAGTCGTATCAGAGCCTCCCCTTCCGAGAGTGGTTATATTGCCGTCCTCTGTAATACCCTGAAAACCTGCTACAACAGGAATTACACCTTTATCTATCCATGATCTTAACATGTCGGTTTCAATTCTTTTTATAGAAGCATGTCCAAACTGTTCGTCTGTTATGATACCTGCCTGAAAACCGGTAAAGGATTTTGCGCTGTGGCCTGATTTCATAAGATGCATTGAAACAAGAGGACATGCAATAGTTTCCCCGCAGGAAGAAAGTAAATCCAGTTCTCTTCTGCAGTCCATATGAGAAAAATCTGCTGCCAGCTTTAAGAGTGCATCAGTTGAATAAGGACATTTATCATATCGCAATGCAGATACTACAACTACCGGGAAAAATCCCCTTTCTTTTGTCTTTATTATCATATCCACCACCTTTTCCCGGAATAAAGGCTGTGCAACAGATGTTCCGCCGAATTTCTGAACTACCAGTTTCATAAAAAATCCCACCTTCTAGAGTTCAAGTAATTTATCAAGGCCAAAAGTGAGCCCTGGCTGCAGGGTTTTAACCTTTGTTACAGCAAGAATGACACCTTTCATAAATGATTCTCTTCCCATAGTGTCATGTCTTATGGTAAGGACTTCTCCCGTGCCTCCCAGGAGAACTTCCTGATGGGCTACAAAGCCCGGAAGCCTTACACTGTGTATCCTTATGCCATTCATATCGGCTCCGCGAACAGAAGGAAGCAACTCTTTTTCTTCTACCAGAGGAGGGGCAGGAGAAAAATTATCGAGCATTTGCCTGGCTGTTAACATAGATGTTCCTGAAGGAGCATCTTTTTTCCTGTTATGATGAAGTTCTATTATTTCTGCAGAAGAGAAATAACGGGACGCAGTTGCTGCAAATTTCATCATTAATACTGCTCCTATGGCAAAATTGGGAGCTATGAATAAAGGAATTGATTTTGCTTTTGCCTCCCTGTTAAAATCATCTAATTCTCTGTCACTGAAACCGGTAGTTCCGGAAACCACAGAAAAGCCCCTGGAAAGAGCTATTTCTATATGCTTACATGCCGCTTCATGACAGGTAAAATCCACAATGATTTCCTCATCCGGGTTTTTCAGGATTGTTTCAAGATTGTCTGTTATCTTAATTCCTGTTTCAGGTATGCCTGCTACAGTACCTGCATCAACACCTGCATTTTTCTTATCTATAACCCCTGTTAATACTATATCCTGTTCCTCATTAAATGTTTTTATGAGCTGTTTACCCATTTGTCCGCATCCGCCTGTGAGTATAATTTTTACAGGATTCATAAAGTACCTCCTATGGTAACACATAAATATTTTATATGAGAATCGTAACACGTAACGGGAAAAACAATTCTCATAATTTGTTGTGACCGAACCGGTCATGGTTGCTAGAGTAAAAAGTAGTGAGTGATGAGTAGTGAGTGGTGAGTAAAAAGCTCACTGCTTCACTACTCACTATTAACGAAGAGCATCTTATAAAAGTGGTTATAAATTATTTAGATAAATCGCTTCTACATAGTTTTCATCTAAAGCTTTATTTTACGCCATTAAAAATGAAAATTCCTATACTCTAAATTTATATTTTATTTACGCCATAAACTCAGAAAAATTCACATTATTATCCACCGGACCGAGAAGGCATATAGAAAGTCTGTCTCTGTTAAACATAGAACAGGCAAGAGACAAAACATCTTCTCTGGAAACAAGATT
>JAKPQU010000483.1 GCA_029555925.1 Bacillota bacterium | reverse complement strand
GGAACCTGAACGAGTGTTCCCGGAGTGGCGGTCGGGTCTATTGTGGTAACTGACCCGTTATTGGGAATTACTCCTGTGGAGCCTCCTCCTCCGCCGCAGCCTGCTATACTTTTATGCATAGATAATTGCATACAAAATTCAGTCAAAATACAAACAATGATAAAATTTTCCCTGGTATTTTCATGATGCAATTGTCTTCAAAATTAAGTATAGTGTAAAACATGAATAAACCAGCTTTTATTTTACACAGCCCTTTTAATAAAAAGCTGTGGTATAATTATAAAAGATGATACAGCGAAATCCATTAAAAGAGGTGTTTTATTATGGCTTTTGACAGAGAAAAATTAGAAGATGAAGTGCTTGATAAAATATCTGAAATGGCACCAAAACTTGAAGAAAACTTCGATATTAAAGACACTAAAGAATGGAAAGATGAAATAAAGAAACTCAGAAAAAAAGTTGATATTCTCGGCGATGACTATGATTACCTTCTTATTGATATAGAAAATTTAGAAGATCCTTTCTACGGATTAACCCCGGAAGAATTTGACGAGATAGAAATAAATTAACCCCTTTAATTACCCATTTTAAACCTGCCTTGAAATTATGAAAAGAATATTTATAGACCCCGGCCATGGTGACCAGGGCGGAGACTTCGGAGCAATCGGAAAAGACGGAACAAGAGAAGCAGATATAGTTCTTGAGATTGCAAAAATAGCAAAGGAATATCTGCAGGAAAAAGGTTACACCGTCTTATCATCAAGAGACAAAAAGACCTCAACTTATCCCATCTACAGCGAGAGCCTCGGCGATCTGCCATATAGAGTAGACAGAGCAAATTACCTGAAAGCAGATCTGTTTATTTCCATTCACTGTAACGCCGCAGAAAGTTCAGAAGCAAACGGAACAGAGATATTTTACACTTCAAGCGAAGGACAGAATCTTTCAAAATGTATTTTAAATGAAGTTCTTTATTTACAGAAACAGAAGAAAAAGAGATATGCAGCAGATAAGAACAAAGTCAACCTGTGGAGCTTTTTAAACAGAGGAGTAAAGCAGGATAGTTTCTATGTTTATCTAAAAACCTACCATACCGAAGGTATGAGATTTTAGCATATTTTTATATATTTTTCTGCATGTGGCTTCATCTATAAATCCATGTATGAGCATTTTATCCCACAGAGAGTTTCCTGAAAGTCTGGTGCTTAAAACATCATCAGGTATAAATCCGTAGATCAACATATCTCTCCAGATAGAATCCTGTGCCATTCTGTCTCTCAGTATATCAGCAGATATAAAACCATTGCCAAGCATCAGGTTCCAGAATGTAGTTCTATCATTTTTCACAAGATAATTCTGGCTGTCATCGGCTCTGGCTCCATAAATTTCAACAGAAGAACCTACCTGAGCATATTCGAACAGGTCTTCTGCATCTGATATATACATTCTTATACATCCATGAGAATCAGGAGAACCTATTGACCATGCCGAAGGTGTACCATGAATACCGATGCCATGTTCACTCAACCCCATCCATCTGGTTCCAAGAGGATTGTCCGGGCCGGGACCTATTGGTTTCAACCCTTTAGCCCATGGAGACGGAGGGGGATACCAAGTTGGATAGGCCTGTTTATCTTTTATATAATATTTTCCCGTTGGAGTTGGCCATGAATAGGACCCGCATGCTATGGGATAGGTTTTTATGAGTTTTTCTGAAGGAGAGAATAAAAAGAGGGTAAATTCATTGAGATATACTTTTATTTTGTTGCAGAAAATGCCTACATGGTTTCTGTCTATTACAGGTGACGGTTCCATTTTCATATAATGTTCATATTTTTCAACTGCTCTGACCGTTGCTTTATCATAGACGCCGGACAGATAACCTGCTTTTAAAAATCCTGCTCCTATAAGAGATTTCTGTAATTGTATAATATCCTGCCCTCTGGCACCGGGTCTGAGAGTTTTTTCTCCGAATACCTCTGAACCGTCAACAATAAAAGACCAGGATTTTTTTGTTATTCCTCCTGATTTATCTTCTGCGACTGCAACTATTTTATATTCTCCGTCATCAAGGTTTTCCAGAAAAGCACTGAACAGTCCGTCCCGTAAAACAGGGATTATTTTTTTATTATCAACAAGGTAATATACATCAGAAAGGCCGCTTCCTTTATCCGTAATAAGAGCCCGCACATCGACATAACTGTCATAACATACTTCTTTATTTCCCGGTGCCTCTGGTATAATTTCCGGAGGAGAATTATCAACAGTAAAAGTAAAATTTTTACTGTTTTCATTACCTGCAGGATCTACAGCACTTACAGTCAGCAGATTTACACCCTGATTAAACAAAATTTCCTTTTGGAACATACCTGTTTCTAAAGATTTCGCCGTAAAAGTCATACCGTTAATAAAAAAAGTAATCTTCGAGAAAGGATCACTGTAGCCCTTTATGGTAAATTTACTGCTATTCAGCAGTGAATGTCCGGGTGAAATTATTTGAATGGATGGCTTTACGGTATCAATTGTAAAATATATTGACAGGTCGTAAGGAGCCATAGAATAAAGGTTTACACCGGAATTTACCTTTAAATTATGCAATCCTTCTTCCAGTCCTTCCAATCTTATCGATGCTTTCCCGCCGGCGTAAATTATGGATTTTGTAATATCCCTCTTATCTATAGAAAAATTAAACGGACGAAAGCTGGAAGGATAATTCATTTCCATAATAACTTCATGAGAATTAAAATATTGATTATTTTTAATACTAATGGAAGAAAGGCTGTTCTCAAAGGTAAGATGGTTTGACAGCCAGAAGAACAATGTTCCCAGAACAAGCAACATTATGATAGCTGGTAAAGCAATAACTATATGCTTTTTATGCTCTATATTAATGGACACTGAAATCAACCTCAACAATCGTAACAGGTGACGGGCAATGCGTGACCGGTAAAAAAGTAAGACATCTTCACTGTGGAAAGATTCAATTTTATTTTTAAAATTCCTTTTTTTATAGAAAATTATTAAAGTGAAAAGTGAAATCACTTACAATTTCCAGTAAAAACAAATCTACCTGTCGTAAAAAAACACTATGAAAAGACACAATCCTCTTGCCCTTAATGTGAATGCCTGGTATAATAATTACCGTACAATATTTCTCAGGAAGATTTTGACTAGTCATAAATTTTGTGTAAACTTCTGTTAAGTCCTTATTGTATGGTAAGTTTACATAAAACATCTTACACTCTCATATTTATATAGAAGGAGAAAGCTATGCATAGAATTGATGAATTGCTTCTTGCAGTCCTCGACAAAGGAGGGTCTGACCTTCATATATCGACAGACTCAAAACCAATTATAAGGCTTCATGGTGATCTCGTAACACTTGAAGATTTTCCGATACTGACAAATTCCGATACAGAAGAAATGTTTTCCGAAATACTAAATGATGAGCAGAAATCCGAACTTGAGCAGGAAAGGGCAATAAGTTTCTGTTATGAAATGAGCTTTGATCAGGAAGAATTTCGTTTCAGAGCAAATGTTTTTGAACAGAGAAAAGGATGGGACGGTGCTTTTCGTGTAATACCACTGGACATCCCGTCTCTGGAAGAACTTAACATACCGGACTCAGTAAAACACTTTGCCGAAATACATCAGGGGCTGGTCGTTGTTACAGGGCCGAGCGGATGCGGTAAAACTACCACTCTTGCCGCAATAATAAATTATATAAATGAAAATTACAGCAAGCATATAATAACCCTGGAAGAACCAATTGAATATATCCATCCTCATAAAAATTCCATAGTAAGGCAGAGAGAAATAAATCTCCACACACCGACATACAGAGATGCCCTTACTGCTGCAATGAGAGAAGATCCTGATGTTATACTTATAGGAGAAATGTCAGATGCCGACAGTATTCAATTTGCTATGACTGCGGCAGAAACAGGTCATCTTGTTTTCAGCACTCTCCATACGTCAAGTGCTGCAAGAACTATTGACAGACTGATTGATACGTTCCCTGCAAGACAGCAGGCACAGGTAAGAATCATGCTCTCAGAATCCCTGAAAGGCGTTGTTTCACAGCAGCTTATAAAAAAGAAAGATGGAAGCGGCAGAGCGGCAGCCTTTGAAATACTTGTAGGATGTATACCTCTTGCAACAATCATAAGAGAAAGAAGAACTTTCCAGATACCAACATTGATACAGACAAGTAAAAATCTTGGAATGCAGTCCATGGATAATTCTCTTCTCAATCTCTATAACAGAGGTATGATAACAACAGAGGCAGCCCGCAGTGCAGCCACAGATGAAACTATGTTCGGAGAATCCAAATAAACGGAAGGAGACTGTTATGTCAAAAGTAATAGTTAATACGATAAAAACCGATTTCGGACATGATTATAAAATAGAAAATCTTTTTCAATTAATGGTTGAATATAATGCATCAGATCTTCATTTAGCAATAGGAGCTCCTCCGACTTTAAGAATAATGGGCGATCTTACAAGGACAGAACTTCCTGTTTTAGAACCTGACAGAATAATGGAAATGGTATACAGTCTGTTAAATAAAAAACAGATACAGGTACTTGAAGAAACGGGCGATCTGGATTTCGCCAGTGAAGTTCCAGGCCTTTCAAGATTCAGAGGGAATGCACTTTTTGAAAAAAACGGCCTGGGAGCAGTATTCAGGTTGATTCCTACTGTTGTTCCCAATATAGATACACTCGGTTTACCGGAGGTATTAAAGAAAGTATGTAATAATACAAAAGGCGGTCTGGTTATAGTAACAGGAGCAACGGGGAACGGGAAATCTACCACTCTGGCTGCCATGATTGATTATATAAATCGCACCAGAAACGCCCATATCATTACAATAGAAGATCCTGTGGAATTTTTGCATGAAAGTAACAAAAGCCTTATAGTACATAGAGAAGTCGGACTTCATACGAAATCCTTTGCCAGTGCAATTAAAGATTCCGTAAGAGAAGACCCCGATATATTGCTCATAGGAGAATTAAGAGATTTTGAATCTATAACCTATGCACTGAAAGCTGCAGATATAGGTATACTTGTATTCGGTACACTTCATACAAACAGTGCATCTAAAACACTGGATAGAATTATTGATGTGTTCCCGCCTGAACAGCACAGTCAGATAAGATCCCTTATTGCAGAATCCCTTCAGGCTGTAGTAGCCCAGATACTTGTTAAAACAAAAGACGGGAAAGGCCGTGTTCCAGCTGTTGAAGTACTGCTCTCTGCTTCCGGACTATCAAATATGATAAGAGACGGTAAAACAACTATGATACCCACCATTATTCAGAGCGGTGCCGACGTAGGTATGCAGAGTCTTGACACTGCCCTTGGTAAACTTGTGAGACAGGGTAAAATAAGTATAGAGTCAGCAAAAGAACGAGCACTTGATGTAACGCGTCTCGGTGTAGGGTAAAGATGAAAGTTATTACACTGGGAACAGGGGCGGCAGTACCTACCCTGAGAAGAGGCCATCCTGCAGTGGCACTCTGGTGGGAGGGGAATTATTTTCTTTTTGACTGCGGTGAAGGTACCCAAATACAATATCGCAGAGCAGGTCTGAAATTTTCCAGGCTTTCTGCTATTTTTATTTCTCATCTTCATGGAGATCATATACTCGGGATAATGGGATTTCTTATGTCTCTTGAGCTTGCAGAAAGAGAAAAGCCTCTTAAAATATATGGCCCCGTCGGTATAAAAGAATATATAGAAATGTCAAAAAGACTTATGTGCACAGTATTTAATTTCGATATTACCATACACGAAATTACGGAAGAATTTTTACTCATAGAAGATGGCTATACAGTAAGATCTCTTCCCCTTGACCACAGAGTCTTTTCACTTGGATATTCTTTCACGGAACATGACAGACCGGGAAAATTCAATATAGAAAAAGCAAAAGAACTTGGCATTCCTGAAGGTCCTCTCTATGGAAAACTTCAGAAAGGTGAAAACATTACTCTTCCGGACGGAAGAGTAATAAAATCTTCCGACATAGTCGGTAAACCATTACATGGCAGAAAATTTGTTTACTGCGGTGATACAAGGCCATGTGAAAATGCCATGAAACTCGCAGAATATGCAGATCTGCTTATATATGAAGGTACTTTTGAGCCGGAAGCAATTGAGAAGGCAAAAATAAGCGGACATTCCACAACGGAGGAAGCTGCAGAAATTGCCAAGAAATCAGGAGTAAAATCATTAATAATCAATCATATAAGTTCAAGGTATCAGGATGAAGAACTGCTTCTGTACAGAAGCAGAGATATTTTTCCACGCCTAATACTGGCAAGGGATTTAATGGAGGTGGAAATAAAATCGGTGGCCGATAATCGGTGACAGGTAAATTTATCATAAAGAAAGGAGCATATGGGAGATGGAAGGGAAGCCATAAATTCAGTTCTCAGCTAAAATTATCATAGCTGACTACTGGAGAGAATTTTTTATACTATCCAGTACACCTGAAGCAAAAAACTCTTTTCCTTCTACCATTGCCTTTTCCTGTGCTTCTTTCTGAAGCACTTCAATCTGTCCGGCTTCTTTATCAAATCCATGTTCCTGCAACCATACCCGGGTTATATGCAAATCCTGAGATTTTCCACAGGATTTAAACAGGTGTTTTAATGATTCTATATCTTCTTTCTTATAAGAAAACAGATCGTCTGTTTCATTGATTATCTGAACAAGATTCCTGAGAGATTTTCTTCCTGTATGAAATTCTTCAGGGTCCTGCTGGGAAAGCCCTACAGATAAAATCTTATCTGCAATTCCTCTTATAGCAGTTTTCAATCTGTTAATATCAGCTTTTTCTATATCTTTAGGATCCAGTTCACCTGCCCCTGACGGATTTCTCAGTATTTCCAGCGCTTCAGGTAACTTATCTTTTTTAAATTCCCTATAAAAATCCCTGAATTCCTGTTCTACCTCTTTCCCGGAAGAAGCAAGTTTCTCCTTTATTGCCTCAGGGATACCACCGGGACAGACTGATTGTATCTTTTCTTCATATACCATAAGATCTTTAAATTGCCCTGCATTATAGGCAAATTTCTTTAAACTGTCCATAGCTTCTTCAAGTTTTTCTTCATCATAACAATCGCCATAAGCCTTTGTCAGTCCCTGAAGTCCTCTGACTATATCCCGGACTTTTGTCTCATGAACCTGTTCGGGAGTCGGGTTATCACCAAGTTTTTCAATGGTTCTCTCCATTTTATCGGCACATGCAAAAATCTTTCTGGCAAGATTGGGATAAAGAACACCTCCGGTGGATTTAGCCGTGGAAATATATAATTCTACAGGTTCACTATCAGAAATATGAATCAATCTTTTGCCGGTAACGGCTGGATTTGAAGAAGGGATAAATAAACCGGTCTCTATATTCATGATAAAAACTCCTTTCATAATATTAATAAGTCCGGATAAATATAAATCAAATAGTAAAACAACTGGCAAAAGCATTAATTTTCACATATAACACCATAGTTTATAAATATATTTTAACCATTTATCAAAGTGTGTTAATAGATATTATCGAACACCTCCGACCGGTATGAGAGTCAATCCGTTTTTATCGGCAATTTTGCCCCATACATCAGGAAGTGATCTGGCATTACAATAATCCATTGCCGTCTTAAGAGGCACACCAACAAATATTAACAGTAATATTAAAACAAAATTAACTCAAAAGATTTCTCCCTTTATCAATGAAATATTATTCCTCTTCATCATCTTCTTCTAACTCTTCATCCAGTTCTTCTTCTTCCTCTTCTTCCATATCCTCTTCATCTTCGTCGTCTTCTTCATCTGCAGGCAATTCTGCCACAGGTGCCTCGTATACTTCTCCCGGTTCTCCGAACATAAGCTGTTCTACAGGTGAATCTTCCTGAATTTCTCCGTCATCTTCCATATCTTTAACACCGCTTATGAGTGCAATAGCAGTTACTTCATCCTGTTCACTCAGTTTTATGAGTCTCACACCTCTTGCATATCTGCTCTTTATGGATACACCCTGTAATTTTATTCTAATTATATTTCCCTGCTCTTTTGTAATAATAAAAATTTCATCTTCCTGGGAAACCTGTCTTATACCTGTAACGATACTCTTAGGCTTCTTTAAATTTACGCTCTTAACTCCAATTCCGCCTCTTCTTCTCTTCGGATAATCGGAAACAGGGGTAAGTTTGCCGTAGCCGGAAGCGGTAATGGTAAGGAGATAACCCTTTTCTCTTATTACAACCATAGAAACCACTTTATCATCCTGTCTCAGCCTGATGCCTCTTACGCCTCTTGTCATTTTCCCCATAGGTCTGGCATTGGCTTCATCAAAATGTATGGCCATGCCGTTCTTTGTTCCCAGGATAATCTCCTGGTTTCCGGAAGTCATTTCAACACCTATAAGCTCATCGCCTTCTGAAAGCTTTATGGCATTCAGTCCTATATTCCTTAGACTCGTATCATATTCTTTCAATTCAGTCTTCTTTATATACCCGTTCCTTGTAGCCATGAAAAGATATTTATCATCTGTAAAATCCTTCACAGGTATAACGGCCGTAATCTTTTCATTGGGAAGCATATTTACCAGGTTTACAATGGCAGTACCCTTGGCATAACGTGTTGCGTCACCTATATGATGAACCATAAGCCTGTAACATTTACCCATATTTGTAAAAAAGAGGAGTTTATGATGTGTCGTAGTAACAAATATATGTTCCACAAAATCCCCTTCTTTTGTCACGATACCAATGATGCCTTTACCACCTCTTCTCTGACTTTTATAAGTATTTAAAGGCAGTTTCTTTATATAGCCATGATGGGTTATGGTAAGGACTACATCTGACTCTACGATAAAATCTATTTCATCCATTTCCACTTCTTCATCGACTATAACGGTTCTTCTCTCATCTGCAAATTTACCTTTTATAGCATCAAGTTCCAGTTTTATTTCAGCCAGAAGCCTTCTTTCACTGCCAAGTATTTCTTCATATTTTGCAATATCTTTAAGAAGTTCTGTATATTCCTGGTTTAATTTATCAACTTCAAGGGCTGTGAGACGGGAAAGTCTCATTTCCAGTATGGCATTTACCTGTTCAAGGCTGAACTCAAAGGATTCCATAAGAGAAGTTCTTGCAATATCAACAGTCTTTGAACTTCTTATGATATTTATAACCTCATCAAGATGGTCAAGGGCAATCTGAAGGCCTTCCACTATATGGGCCCGCGCCTTTGCTTTATTCAGAAGAAAAGCGGTTCTTCTTCTCACTACATCCTTTCTGTGTTCTAAATACTGATGGAGCATTTCTTTAAGTGTAAGCAGTTTCGGAGTACCATCAACAAGGGCCAGAGCATTTACATTGAAATTGGACTGGAGAGGTGTTTTCTTATAGAGCTGATTCAATACAACCTGCGTATTAACGTCTTTTTTTACCTCAATGACAATCCTCATACCGGTTCTGTCAGATTCATCCCTCAGATCCTGTATGCCTTTTATCCTTTTATCTCTTGCAAGTTCCGCTATTTTTTCCACAAGTTTTGCCTTGTTAACCTGATAGGGAATCTCTGTAATAACTATTAAATCTTTTGTTCCTTTAGGATTTTTTTCAAAGGACACCTTCGGTCTCATTGTTATACAACCATGGCCTGTCCTGTAGGCATCTTTTATGCCTTTTCTACCTATAATCTGTCCTCCCGTAGGGAAATCAGGGCCAGGTATAATATGCATGAGTTCTTCACATGTTATATCTGGATTATCAATAAATGCCACTATGGCATCAATTGTTTCTCCCAGGTTATGAGGAGGTATTTTTGTTGCCATACCTACTGCTATACCGTCAGAACCTCCTATTAATAGATTCGGCAAAAGAGCAGGAAGCACAACAGGTTCTTTAAGGGAATTATCGAAATTCGGCATAAATTCAACTGTATCTTTATCTATATCCCTGAGCAGTTCAAGTGTTATGTTAGAAAGCCTCGCTTCTGTGTAACGATATGCAGCAGCAGGGTCGCCATCTACGGAACCGAAATTACCATGACCGTCTACAAGAGGGTATCTCAGGGAAAAATCCTGGGCCATTCTCACGAGAGCATCATATACAGATGCATCACCGTGAGGATGATATTTACCGAGCACATCACCGACGATGGTGGCAGATTTTTTATGAGGTTTATCAGGATAAAGAGAAAGATTATCCATAGAGTAAAGGATCCTGCGGTGAACAGGTTTAAGTCCGTCTCTCGCATCAGGCAGTGCTCTTGCCACTATGACACTCATGGCATAATCAAGATAGGAAGATTTCATTTCATCTGTTATTGAAACAGGTATTATTCTTTTTGCAATAGTATCTTTAAGCATGTGAACTCCTTCAAAAAAAAGCAGTCAGCAATCAGCAGTCAGCAATCAGCCTGAAGAGGGCTGAAAACTGCCAGGCGATAGCTGATAGCTAAATATCTAAATTCTTTACTTTTTTGGCATAACGTTGAATAAATTCTTTTCTGGGCTGAACCTGGTTTCCCATAAGGATAGAGAATATTTCTTCAGCTTCTTCTGCATCTTCTATGGATACCTGCTGAATAATTCTTGTCTCCGGATTCATGGTTGTTTCCCACAACTGGTCGGCATTCATTTCACCGAGACCTTTATATCTCTGTATAGTATATCCGTCTTTGAATTTCTCAGTGGCAGCATTTAATTCATTATCATTATAGGCATAAACTGACTGTTTTTTCTTAGATATTTTATATAAAGGCGGTTGTGCAATATAAATACTGCCATTTTCTATAAGCTGGGGCATATGTCTGTAGAAAAACGTAAGAAGCAAAGTTCTTATATGAGAACCGTCCACATCGGCATCTGTCATGATGATGACCCTGTCATATCTGAGTTTATCCAGGTCGAAATCACTCTTATCTCCGTTTTCCGCAGAAAGTTTTATGCCGACACCTATGGCTGTAATCATAGATTTTATTTCTTCATTTTCCATTATTTTATCGATTCTGGCTTTTTCAATATTCAGGATTTTACCGCGGAGAGGAAGTATTGCCTGGAAATGTCTGTCACGGCCCTGTTTTGCACTTCCTCCGGCGGAGTCGCCTTCCACAATGTATATTTCACACTCTGAAGGGTCTTTACTGGAACAGTCTGCCAGTTTTCCCGGCAGTGAATTGGAAAACCCCGGTTTGCTTCTTATAATATCTCTTGCTCTTTTGGCCGCTTCCCTTGCTCTTGCAGCCTTGCAGGCTTTATTTACTATTTCTTTACCTGCTTTCGGGTTTTCCTCGAGGAACATGCTGAAATATTCGTCTACTATAGAATCAACGATACCCTGCATCTCACTGTTTCCGAGTTTTGTCTTTGTCTGTCCTTCAAACTGCGGGTTAGGTAACTTTACGGATATTACAGCCGTAATACCTTCTCTTACGTCTTCACCTGAGAAATTTTCATCATTCGGTTTCAACAGTGCCTTTGCTCTTGCATATTTATTAATACTTCGTGTAATGGCCGATTTAAAGCCTGTAAGATGGGTGCCACCTTCAGTAGTTTTGATGTTATTGGCAAAAGACAGTATAAAATCTTTATAAGTATCTGTATATATAAAGGCTACTTCTACGAGATTATTATCCACTGTTTTACATATATAAATAGGATCGGGATGAACGAGCTCTTTGCCTTCCGTAAGATCCTTTGCAAAAGATATTATGCCCCCTTCAAAACAGAAGGTTTTACTCTCGCCGGTATTTTCATCTTCCAGGACTATGGTGAGACCTTTATTAAGATAGGCCTGTTCTTTAAGTCTTCTCTGAAGAATATCATAATTGAATTCCACTGTTTCAAAGATCTCAGGGTCAGGCTTGAAGGTTACTTTTGTACCTGTCTTATCTGTAGTGCCGTCTGCTGTAAGAGCTGCCACAGGGTCTCCCCTTCTATATTCCTGACGATAAATCTTACCATTCCTGTAAACTTCCACCTGCAGCCATTCTGAAAGGGCATTTACTACAGATACGCCTACTCCGTGAAGTCCTCCCGATACACTGTAACCTCCTCCGCCAAATTTACCTCCTGCATGGAGTATAGTCATTACGACTTCCACGCCTGTTTTATTCTTTTCAGGCACTATATCTACAGGAATACCTCTGCCGTTATCAAGAACCGTAACAGACCCTTCTTTATTTATGGTAACTGTAATCTTATCACAGGCTCCTGCCAGTGCTTCATCGATACTGTTATCTACAACTTCATAGACAAGGTGATGAAGACCTCTTGCATCAGTGCTGCCGATATACATGGCAGGCCTTCTTCTGACTGCTTCAAGCCCTTCCAGTATCTGAATATTTTCCGCAGTATATTCGTTATCTTTATTTTTCACACCCAAAAAGACATTAATTAATTAATAATTAAAAAATGTCTTTCCTCCTTTCAAATAAACTAGATTTCAAATACCGGCCGTTATTTGCAAAAAATTACGAAGATTTTAAACATGTCTGAGGAACATTCAAATAAGCACTTGATTTCCAGGCCAATAACCGGTAAATGTTTTTGTATATTGAGATTTCGACACAAAGGATTGTTTTCCTGCTTTTATATACACTCCAATATAAACAAAATAAAGGGAAAACCATTAAAAAATAGTGAATTTTATCATATAATTACAGGTCTCTATAAACCTCCTTTCTGTGTCTGATGGTTCTTATTATATAATCACCTGATAAAATTATCTCAAAAATTATTCTATAATCTCCCATTCTACAGCTATAAAGAGAACTATCCTGTAATCGTTTATATCTGCTTTTACCGGCAGGAAGACCTTTTATTTTATTATAAATTTTCTTTTTTATATCTTCTGAAAGTTTATTTATATTCTTCCTTGCAATGTCAGTTAGTTTCACTATCTTCATTTATCGGAAAGACCGCAGAATACTCCCTCTATAGCTGAAGGCTTAGAGGGAGATGAATGCGGAGTTACTCCTTTTAGCTAGATTTTTACAGATAACCCACCCTATAAATATTCCAAAATAAAATATAGATATACATTACT
>JAKPQU010000474.1 GCA_029555925.1 Bacillota bacterium | reverse complement strand
ACGCGTTACGCGTCACGACAGCTATATTCCCCGTGTTGGTTATATTGAAAGGAGACCTGAATTTGGCACAGGATAATAGTAAAAAGAAAAAAGGAACATGGCGCATTTTTTTTCTTAGATTTTTGACAGGTTTATTTATATCTATCATCATTTTAATAGGTGCGGCAATTATAGTGAAAAATTATTTTATGACTCGTGACAATACTCAGAGTCATCCATTAGTTTCTAATATTTTCCCTTCTTTCGGTATGCCGGGAGAAAATACTTTTCCCGCAGATAAGAGAAATCTCTATGTCCTTGTTGTAGGGCTTGACAATAACTGGACAGAACAGGACATTGTATATACCAAAGGTGCAAGAACAGATACTATAATGATAGCCAACTTTAACCTTGATAAAAAGACTGTAGGGTTATTGTCTATTCCCAGGGATTCCAGGGTATATATTCCCGGATATTATGAAGACAAGATAAATGCTGCCTATTCGCTCGGAGGAATAGAACTTGCCAAAAAAACTGTTACAGAAGTCTGTAAAGTGCCTATAGATTATTATGTTGTAGTCAGAACACAGGCTCTTCCAAAACTGGTAGATGCTCTGGGCGGAGTGGAAACCTATGTGGAAAAAGATATGGATTATGATGATAACTGGGGACATCTCCATATACATCTTAAAGAGGGGTGGCAGACTATTGACGGTGATAGAGCTGTACAGTATTCACGATTCAGAAAAGATGAGGAGGGAGACCTCGGCAGAATCAGAAGGCAGCAACAGGTTATGTATGCTGTTAAAAGCAAAGCTTCCAGGATTACTGGATTAAACGAATTGAAAAAATTAATTCAGACAGTCCTTGAAAATGTGGATACAAATTTTTCAACTACCGAATTAATTGCTCTTGCCAATATCTACAAACATATGAATATGAATGATGTAAAAATGGGTACGGTTCCGACTTATGGCGATGATTCAACAGGCGTAAGTTATCAGATAATAGATGAAAGTCAGCTTCAGAATAGTATAGATGAATATTTAATGGGAAAAATACCTGAACCTTCGGTGGAAATACTCAATGGCAGTACTGAAGCAGGCATAGCAAAAAAACTGGAAGAACGATTGACCTCTATCGGCGGGTTTAAAATTACGGAAGTAAAAAATGCAGAGAGAGATGATTATGAAACGAGCCAGATTATAATAAATTCAAAAAAATTAGACAATCAATCGGTGGCAGGTATTGTTGCCCTGATTGGCAGACCGGAAATATTAAATAATCCATCCGAAACATCAGGAACATCAGATATAACCATTATATTGGGAAAAGATTATGCAAAAAGCTGTACGTCAAGGAATCATTAGAACTGTGTTATGTTAAAAGGAATGCAGGAAAAGTGAAGTTCTCGTAGGATAGATGCATTCTGCATTACTGTGCCGTAAATTTTTTATGAATCTCCTGTTGTATTATACGGTAAATTTATACAGTTATATTATATCTTCGAGGCTTACTCTGCCGGCATCGCCCCAGAGTCCTTCTATGTCATAATAATCTCTTGTACTGTCCTGGAATATGTGGATAACTATATGGCCATAGTCCATTAATATCCATGTGCCGTCTTCATAACCTTCCCGTTTCATTGTCAGATTTTCTTCTTTCAATTCCATCTGTATGGCATCTGCTATGGCACGATTCTGCACCAGTGAATGTCCTGTTAAGATAATAAAATAATCTGCTATAATACTTATGTCTTTCAAGTCTAAAACAACAGGATTTGTTGCTTTTTTATCCATAGCCGTTTCCACGGCTTTTAATGCTATACCCAGTATTTTATCTGTACTTATAACCGGCAACGTTTACGTCACTCCTTTTTTAAAAGTATCCCTATATGTATAATACCACAGCGAAATGAATAATGTAAATAGGGAAGAGTCATATATAAAATAATAAAATCAGACCATCAGGTCTGATTTTATTATTTTATAGAAATCTTCGACTCAGTTAACCAGTCCGTTGCCTACAGGGAGACCGGTGTAATTATAATTCATATTCAGGTTTTCACTTCCTCCTGATGGTATTGTTGCATAAAGCAGTTTTAAGAGGGTGAAAGGCTGAGTGGTTTGAGTGCCTGCCGGTTCGGCTGTTATCATTACGGTGCAACTGCCGTCATTAATATTGTAAGAGAAGGTTTTGTTCGGTGCCTCAGAAGCAGAATTAAAGCGGCCTATTAATTCTGCACTACCGCCTCTGACAAGCCATGCACCGTAAGTCCATGAAGAGGTTAATTTTTCCAATGTTAAAAGATTACCTCCCGAAGAAGATTTGAAGCTTATCTGATTATTATCTATTACTCTGTAAGTACCGCTTATATTTGCATCTGATGAACTTACGAGTAATCGGGTAGTTCCGCCTTCTATTATGGCATATCCGGGATTTAATGGTACCTGGCCCGTAATGTTATCTACAGTTCCTCTCAATATTGACTGGGTAGGTGTTGAACTGTTCTGTTCCACACTGATAAATATATCTGTAGCTGTTCTGAGATTATCACTCGACTTGAGTATGAATGGTTCATTCAGTTTGCCTATTTCTGTGCCGCTGAGATCTCTGATAATATTACCATCGGTTATCTGGAATTTTTGTATATTTTTAACGCTTCCTCCTACTGTTGCCCACATTTCATAATGGCCGGTGTTTCCTATAGTGTTCAGTTCGACCAGTCGGTTTAATACAGTCGTTACTGTATAAGTCGTAACTGGAACTCCTGTCGGAACAGCACTGCTTCCGCTATCTCCTCCGCATCCTGCACATAAAAACATAAGAATTATTAATAAACAACTTATTTTTGACATATGATAATAACTGGAAATTATATACCAGTTTATATACCTCCTTTTAGATTTTCAATATGATTATTTTTACAAAAATAGCTATGTGCTTTTACACAAAAAATTCTGTGTCACCTCCTGTAATAAATTTTTCTGTAAAAAATTTCGACGAAATACCTCTTAGTCCTCCCATATGTGAAAATTTTGTAAATCAGTCAGATAGTACTTGAATTATAGAGAGGATTTATATAATTTTCATCGAATATAAATTTTGTTAAAGTAATTTTTGAAGTAATTTTTTATTTTTAATGGCTATTATTATAGTTTATATGAGAATCGTGAAGGGTGAAGAGTGAAGGGGAAATACTTTCTCATTATTCTTTGTTATCATCCGTTTATGGTAGTTAGTTTGAAATAATCTGGAATGCGTAAAATGCAATGCGTTATGCGAAGGGAAAAGAAACACGTCACGCGTTACGCGTCACGACTCCTATAATATATGCCGTCGGAACGAGAGGTATGTTTATTCTGTGTTTAAGAATTTTTCCAAGCCCAGTAAAGTATTTGATAGTGTTAAATTCAGTCTCAAAAATAAATTTATAGTCTGCTTTGTAATAATCATAGCTGTTGCCATCTGTGCCATATCGATGATAAATGTTATTTCATTTCGTTCATATCATTACAGGCAGGTTGAAGACGAAGGTTTGATCCTGACAGAAACCCTTGCGAGAGGTACCATTCAGGCAGTTATAGACAAGAGTTTTTCTTCTCTAGATGAATTTGTGGAGTCTTTGAAGGAAAAACAGAATATTGAATATGTAATTTTCCTGGATGAAGACGGCAAAGTAATAACCCAGGGCGGGAAAGAAATACTTCAAAAAGATCCTGAAACAGGAGAATGGAAACCTCAGACAATGAGGCCTTCCGATATAATACCGCAGAATATTAATGATGCTTCCTTTGCTTCAGTAAATTTTGATAGTCCCAGTAAATCAATTACTTATTACAGTGATACATACAGAAATTACATAGATGAAACGACCTGTGCCCTTTTGATAGGCAGAAAAAAGCATGGTGCAGTAAGGGTAGGTTTTTCCCTTGAACATGTAGATGATGAAATAATGTGGCATATATGGAGAAGTATCTTAATAGCC
The DNA here is from genome assembly GCA_029555925.1 of Bacillota bacterium. Next base: position 9,066 of record JAKPQU010000474.1, on the reverse strand, counting down.
ATACTTGCTATCATAATAGGTGTTATAACAGGTACTTATTTCACTAAGAAAATAACGGATCCTCTCGAATTGCTGGTTGAAGGTACAAAAGCCCTGTCTTCCGGCAAGTTAGATTATCGTGTCCCTGTCCAGACAGAAGATGAACTGGGTATTCTGGCATCCGCTTTCAACCAGATGTCATCCAATCTGCTTATGTATATGGAGAATCTTAAAAAGGCCAATTTACTCTTAAACAGGCGTGTTAACGAACTGACCCTGCTTTATGATGTAAGCCAGGCTGTCAATCAGACCGATGATATAGATGAACTGCTTATAATAATTCTGGATGCCATACTGAAGGGTGTAAGTTCCGAAAAAGGTTCCATTATGCTTATCGATGAAAAAACAGGAGCCCTTGTACTGAGAGCCCTGAAAGGTGACGATATAATAGAAAAATCGAAACGAACCCAGATCTTTAAAGTAGGTGAAGGCATAGCAGGTCTTGTGGCACAGACAGGAAAGCCTGTGATGGCAAATAAAGGTTATAATGATCCAAGGTTTTTACTCAGAGAGGAAAGACAGGATGATTATAAGGTCAGAAACCTTATGTGTGTACCTATGGTAATCAATGACAAGGTTATAGGCATTGTAAATGTTACGAATAAAAAGAAGGGAAAAGATTATGATGATGACGATCAGGGACTTCTCACAACCCTTGCCACACAGCTGGCAGTAATCATAGAGAGATCAAGGCTTCATACCCTTGCCATTACGGACGGTCTCACACAGCTTTATATACACAGATATTTCCAGATACGTCTTGATGAGGAAATACTCCGTTCAGAACGTTACGGTTACCAGTTTGCCCTGATAATGTTTGATATAGATCACTTCAAGAAATTCAATGATACATACGGTCACCAGCAGGGTGATATAGTTCTCATAGAAGTGGCAAAGGCCGTAAGAGACAGTTCCCGTACCAACATAGACATTCCCGCCCGTTACGGAGGAGAAGAATTTGCCATAATTCTTCCTGAACAGAGTGCACAGGGCGCAAAGATATATGCGGAAAGATTGCGAAAACTCATAGAACAGAAAGAATTTCCCGGCCAGGCTACCCCTCTTCATGTGAGTATAAGTATAGGTGTGGGCACTTACCCGATGGATGCCTCTGCAAAGCAGGAGCTTATAAAGAGAACAGATGAAGCTCTTTATTTTGCCAAAGAGCATGGCAGAAACCAGGTATGGACAGTTCAGGAAATGGTTCAGAAAATGGCTGAAGAAGAAAGTGGAAAAAGTGAAGGGTGAAGAGTGAAGAGTGACGCGTAACGAGTAACGCGTGACGCGTAATGCGTGAGATGTCCTGAAATCCCCGAAATCCCTGAAATCTCTAGAATCCCTGTACCGAGAGAGTTTTTTCCCCGTGATAAATGACCATACCGGGTTTTGCTCCTTTAGGTTTTTTTACATATTTCACGAAGGTATAGTCTACAGGGACATGGGATGAGTTTTTCCCTTTACTGTAATGGGCTGCCAGTGATGCTCCTTTATGAAGTGTTTTATAGGGGATGGAGGATATCTCTAAAGCCTGAGGATTTCTGATTATTACATGGGAGCCGGGAATACCTTTGGCATGGAGCCAGATATCGTTTCCCTTTGCTATTTTCATTGTAAGCATGTCATTCTGCCTGTTATTTTTACCTGCCATAATGGTCCAGCCGTCTTCTGTCGTTACCTGTATAAAGGAAGGCATATCTTTATCTTTCTTTTTCTCCTGAGGTTTTTTGTCTTTTATGATGTTGTTTTCTGCCAGTTCTTCCTTTATTTCCCTGAGTTCCTTTACTGTTTCACAGAGTTCCAGGGAAAGGCAAATATTCTCAATATACTCCTGTTCTTTTTTGAGATCTTCCATCTGCTTTTCGGCTGATTCCATTATTTTCAAAGCTTTTTTATATTTTTTAAAATAGGCCTGCCCGTTCTGCGACATAGAAATAGAAGGATTTATGTCAATCACTATCTTTTTCTGTTCTTCGTCGAAAATATCGACTAATTCAACAGTGTTTCCCACGGGGGTAATATGTAAATGGGCCAGTATGATGTCACCTTTTTTCTTATATTCTTCCCATCTGTCAGCTTTTCTAATCTGTTCTTCAAGCCGTCTTTTATCTTCCTTTAATTTCTTTTTATAGTTAAAAATTCCGTCAGAGAGAGATTTTTTCTCTCTGTTAAAAATTTCTATGTTATTCTGTATCTTATATCCTCTGTCTATGGCTCTGTTGAAATTTTTTATTGTTTCTCCCTGTAAAGAGTCGAGTAATTTCAGTTCTACGGGATAGACAAGAGGCAATTTCCACACAGGTTTTTCTTCACCTTCTGCTTTATAAAGATATGCAGTGCGGCTTTCATTGATTTCATTCCATGTTTCTTTCCATATATGATAAAGATTTTTCAGTTCCTTTACGGAGAGATTTTTCCCCCATATGTCGGCACGTAAGCCTGCTCTTACGATTATTTCTTTTGCAATCAATATACTGACGCCATTGAAATGTTTCACGAGATTTTTTTCTAAATCACCTTCCGATAAGGCCAGTTTAACAAACGTTTCTTCTTCTACGTGAAAAGGATTCTCTTTCTTTTCCAGGGGAGGATCTATATAAATTTCACCGGGAAGTATTTCTCTGTGTCTGTTCACTCTGGATGTTACATGTTTTATACAGCCCAGGATATTTCTGTCTTCCTGTGACAGAAGTATAATATTACTGTGCTTTCCCATGATTTCTGCCACAAGGAGCCTGTTTTTTAATTCACCTATATCATCTCTGGCTTTTATATGACATGTTAAAATTCTTTCCAGAGGTGTAATTGAAATATCCAGTATTTTCCCGTTTATTATATGTTTTTTCAGTGAAAGGGAAAAATTCAGGGAAGGAATTTTGTCTGTATGTTTTTCTTCTGTAATATATATACCGGGATGTTCGGATTCGGCGGATATGAGTAAATTATAGAGAGAATTTCCCTGTTTTATACTCATAATGATTTTAAGGGCAGAAGGCTGCATTATTTTTGTAATAATGCCTCCCGTTAATTTCTCTTTCAGTTCCTCTGTTATTTTATTCATAATTACATAATCATATATCATTGTTTTGACTCATTTCATCGTGAGAATTTCTGTTCTGTAACAGCGTTGATTCACCGGTGACAATCTTATCACAGGTTATGATAAATTTCAACTGTAAATAGTGAATAGTGCGTAGTGAGTGGTGATTCCTGATAAGATATTTATGTATACTAGCTTTTTGAATTATTGTAATTTTATTGTTATTTTCTATTGTGTGTGTTTTTTTTTATATATAATATATATTGTATACACTGTTTTATACCTGTATATTCATATAATTTTAAAAAAAATAAGATAGTATATTAATAAAACACGGGAGGTGATATAAATTAGATACGCTTCAATATTATATGCAATGTCTTTGATTCTGCTCTTATCATTAATGATTTCCTGCGGAAGTAATAATACTCCTGTTGCCAATATTTCTGTCCATGCCTCGTCCTGCGCCGGTAACTGGCCGGACAAAAAGCATTATACATTCTGCCCTGAGTAGGAAAGTCGAAAGGGGCAGAAGTTTTAATCCCTGTCTTTTTTCATCAATTCTTTAATTTCTTCTATTGTGTTAATATCTTCTACTGTTCTGTCATGGCTTTTTTTATTTCTTCAACTGAAACTTCTGCCATTTGTGCTAATTCTTCTATAGAAAACCCTTTATCTAGCAGTTTCCTGGCCATTTCGACTTTGCCTTCCTTAATGCCTTCAATTTTGCCTTCTTCTCTAGTTTTTTCAAAAAGAGTTTCGAGCATGATGACCCCTCCTTCGTCAATATCAATATTGACATTAATCTTTTTATATTTTGTATATCCTCTGAGCCATATACCGAGGAACCTTCTGAGATTACTATCTTCCAGAGTGTTAATTTTATTCTGCAGGCAGAGAGCTTTTTCTTTGCTTTCTTCTTTTTTCGTAGAAACAAGAAACGACAGAATAGCAGCGAGTAGATTATTATCAAAATTGCTTAACTTATCAAGTTTATCTTTTTCGTCCTGTAATTCCCTGAAAGTGAGTTTGTAAGTTTCAAATCTTGGAATAAATTTCAGAAGTTTTTTATAAGGTTTTACAATGAGTTCTTCCAGAGAAGTCGGTGCCGTTAATCTGTATCTGTCGGTATATATAAGAACCGGGAATACAGGCGGCAGCATATCATTGCTTTTTACCTGTTCAGTTTTAATTAATTCCTGATAGAAAAGCAGTAAATACATCAATATTCTTAAAGTAATAAACCTGTCAGGAGAACTTTGAAATTCGTAGAGTATGTATAAGTAAGCACAATCTTCGTTTTTCAAATTGAGTTTAACGATCATATCTGTTTCTCTATCTTTAAAAAGTGTCTGTAATAAAGGAAGTAGCTGGAGTTTCAATTCTGTCAAAATCCACATCATTAATGAACTCCATATCGTCAAGAAAGCCAGTAAGGAAATTACGAATAATTTCCGGCCTTGAGAAAAGTGCTTTAAACGTATGATCGTATATATGGTATTCTTCCATAAAGTAATCTCCTGTAAAGTAATATCAAGAGGGTTAACCCTCTTAAATTATATCATGTTTAGCAGTAATTATCTACTATTGGTCAGGATTCGTAAGCTCTGAACAAACAGGGGTTAAAACTGCAGGAGCAGGGATTGTATGAGGAATCGTTATCCTTATCCGGCATCGGGCCTGACAAACAGTATTATAATGTTGCTGGCTCTCTTTAGAGGGTTTAATAATTTCATAAATAACACCTCCCTGTAAAATTTACTGTGGAGATACATTATTTCTTTTGGAAAAAATCAGAACTCAGACTCTGTGATTCAGACAGCTATTTCTTCTGGAAAAACATCTACAGGAACAGTTATAGTCTTATCCCATTTTTCTTTTGTTTTAATTTTATGTTCAATTTCTTTTGCTATCTTTGCCGTAAGATATTTTTCTCCGCATTGCCGGCACACTCCGACCGGAACATTTTGAAAGATATATAAATCTCCTTTATGACGGTAATCTAACTCAACCTTACTATATTTTACTTCTCCACCACAAAAGGAACAGTCTCCATATTTATACATTTTTTTCACCTCCACGACGTCTTGTTCTTTCATTAATCCATTTTGGTGTCTCTGGTTTGTATACTGTAATAATTCTGACACATTTATTCCGCGTATAACCGCAGACAATATGAACAGGCTGATTATTGGCATAACCTAAAATGAGACAAATTTCTCCTCTTATATCATCAAGGTAGTTTTCCAGTATTTCTCCGTTAGATATAGCTGTTTCTAAATCGACAATTTCTATATCATCGGCATATCGTTCTTTTTCAGCATGAAAGCTTATTTCCTATTCATTAGATTTAATTTTCTCTTTGATGTCCGATAAGTCCATAATATTTCTCTAATATTCTTAAATATATTTTTCTATTTATTTTTTATAATAATATTATAACATATTTAACGGACTTTTAGAATTTGTTGCCAATGATTAACGTGTTATTCCTGGTTACTTATTGTTACGGAATTTTATGGTTTTATCCCGAATCTAAAACCGAAAATGTTAAAATATGTTATAATATGCTATAAAATAATTAAGAAAGGAAGTATTACAGAATGGTAATAGACCTGAATGATACGGAGAAATATGCCTCCATAGACACAGAAGATGTTCTTAAAACAGTAGAAGAATTCCCCGAACAATGTGAAGAAGCTCTTAACATTTGCAAAGGTTTACATGTTCAGAATATAAAATGCTCAAATATATCCATATTCGGTATGGGAGGTTCCGGCACAGGAGGGGAACTGGTCAGCTCACTGGTATATGATAAAATTAATATACCTCTGATGTTTTTTCATCATTATAATGTGCCCAATTTTATTTCATCTGATTCTCTCTGTTTACTCGTAAGTTATTCCGGCGATACTGAAGAAATTTTACATGTCTATGATACTGTAAAATCCAGGAAGGCTCATATAATAATATATGCTTCAGGCGGGCTTCTTCTGGAAAAAGCCATAAAGGATAATATAAAATACGTAAAAATACCGTCCGGCTATCAGCCGAGATGCGCTTTGGCTTTTCTCTTTTTACCCCTCTTATATACCTTGTACTGTATATCTCTTATACCTGATCCGGGAAAAGATGTAGAGAAATCTATTGAAATTTTAAAGAATTTGAGAGATAAATCCGGCAGGCATATACCGTTAGAAAAAAATTATGCCAAATCACTGGCAATAAAACTGGCCGGTACAATACCTCTGATTTATTCTTCCCGGTCCTATCTTGAACCTGTGGCAAAAAGATGGAAAAACCAGATAAATGAAAATGCAAAAACCATGGCCTTTTATGATAATTTTCCCGAACTGTGTCATAATACCATCTGTGCATGGGATAAAACAGAAGATAATTATTCCCTCGTCATCCTGAGAAGCAGGGAAGAAGATTTGTCTGTAAAAACAAGAGTGGAATTTTTGAAGGCAATTGCAGGGAAAAAAATTACTACAGTGGAAGAAATAAACATAGACACTACATCTTCTCTTGAAGAAATATTGTCTATGATTTATCTCGGTGATTTTGTGAGTCTCTATCTCGCTTTACTTAAAGGGGTAGACCCGGTAGATATTTCTCTTATCAGGCAGTTAAAAGAAACTTTAGCGAAACATTAGCCAGTCCTTTTTTAAAAGTAAAGGGTGAAGAGATACTTTTTCACTCTTCACCCTTCACCCTTCACCAATCAATAATGTTCAAGTAAATACTTCAGCTCTGCCTCTGTGCTTACCCTGTCAGATACTACAACTTCTCCTGCATCTTCATAACCGAACCCTGTAATGCTTCCTTTTCCGTCACGATGGATTATTTCTTTTCTGAAGATTTTATATTTTCTTATATTTACGCCTTTGCCCTGGAGAATTTTCTTTGCGTCAGTAAAAGGAGCACCTTCTGCATGATAAAATATACTTCCGTCTTCAGAGAGAATCTTGTAATCAAACTGATCCAGCAACTGACCTACTCTTTCAAAATCATTTCTGGGAGGTTTACCTATTTCTATATTGTAAAAAGACAGAAGATCATCGACTGTATCAATTTTTGTCCAGTGAGTCATATCATAGGTGGCACCGTCTTCGGCTTCTATTTTATGTCTTTCCGTTATATAAAAACCTTTACCGGATTGTAAACTCTCTATTGCTTCTTTTACCGTTATAACAGGATGAACCTTCTCTTCCAGAATTACTTCTTTGTGTACGGCATTGGGGGAAGTAAGATAGGAAGCAGCCATGCCTCCTACGAGAGTGCCGATAACTGTACCCAGTATTGCTCCTTCTTTTCCCAGGAATACTCCTGACAGTCTTCCTACGATCAGAGCACCTATGCCTGCGCCCAGTATGGTTTCACCGAGTCTTTTATTGACAGGCATAGGAGGTTCGAGCTCTCTTGATACAGTTATCTCTTCGCCTCTGAATTCAAAGATATTTAAATGCCTGTCTTCACTTTTATCGATTACATTAAGCTCTACAAGTATTTCTTCCACCTGTTTCAATGTTTCTTCACTCATGTGTTCGGTACTGTCTGTCATTTTACATCGCCCCTTAATAAAAAATTATTCTTTTCAGAAACCGGTTTATATTTTATTAAAAATTTCTTTATTAAAAATTCAGTTTATATTTTATTAAAAATTTCTTTATTAACAATATTAGGAGGTATATTACCGTTTAAAGCTGTTAATAAATTTTCAACTGCCATTACTGCCATTCTGGTTCTTGTTTCAACTGTAGCACTTCCGATATGAGGAAGGAGTATAACATTTTCAAGGCCTATAAGTTCTTCTGTAATGGCCGGCTCTTTTTCATATACATCAAGACCTGCTCCCATAATTTCACCGTTTTTAAGGGCTTTTACGAGAGCCTCTTCGTCCACCACTTCTCCTCTTGATGTATTGATCAAATACGAAGTTCTTTTCATTATACAGAATTCTTTACTTCCAATCAAGTGTTTTGTTTCAGAATTAAGAGGTACATGAAGGGTAATAATATCGGATTCTCTTAAAAGCTCGTCAAAAGAGACAAAAGTCATGTTTAATTTTTTTTCTTCTTCAATCATTCTTTTTCTGCTATGATAAAGAATCTTCATGTTAAATCCCTGAGCTCTTGCTGCTACTGCCAGGCCAATTCTTCCCATCCCTATAATACCCAGCGTTTTGCCATATATATCAGAGCCGAGCATAAACATGGGGCCCCATCCTCTGAATTTTTTCTCTCTGCACAGTTTATCCCCTTCTACTATCCTTCTTGGTACAGAAAGTATAAGTGACCAGGTTAAATCTGCCGTACTATCAGTTAATACGTCAGGTGTATTTGTAACAGGAATATGTCTCTCACTGGCAGTTTTTATGTCAATATTATTATAACCTGCTGCATAATTTGCTATGGCCTTCAGACCGGGATTGGAACAGATTACCTCCGGGTCTATTTTATCAGTAAGAAGACAGAGAAGACCGTCTTTGTCTTTAAGGCCTTCTATTATTTCTTCTTTTGTTAAAATTCTGTCATAAGGGTTTACCTCTACATGACATGTTTCTTTTAATAAAGCCATACCTTCTTCAGGCAGTTTTCTTGTTACAAATACTCTGTGTTTCAGATCAATCACCCCATTTATAATCATGATGCGCAGTTTACGTGACGCGTTATGCGTAATGCGTGATGTGTATTTAATTCCGAGGCGTTTAATTAAACGCCACTACTCACCCTTCACGACTCACGTTTCATTCACATAGAATCTTTATATATTTCTCCCCAAAATCCTTTTGTTTTATATAAATTTTTTCTATTGCTATTGTAAGACTAAATTAGTATAATAACAGGTATCAATATGTAACGGTGGTGTGAATATGATTAGAAATGACAGGGAATACAATCAAATCCGGTTGTTCATAAGATATGTTGTCGGAAGAAAAAGTCCTCAGAAGCTTATTTCTTATATAAGAGATCAGCTCCTGTTTCATG
>JAKPQU010000468.1 GCA_029555925.1 Bacillota bacterium | reverse complement strand
GTTTCCGGTCTGGGAATCAACACATTTTCATCAACGAAAAAATTTAATCCGTAAAACTCCTTTTTACCCAATAGGTAAGCCATCGGGTATTTATTTTTTCGTTTTTCGACAAGATTATTTATACTACTGATTTCATTTCCGGATATTATTTTTTTCGAATTTGTGATAAGCTCAACTCGTGAAATATTCAGGACTTTAGAAATGATTAAATCTGAATCAAGCGAATAGGTGGCAATACCGGAGTTTTTTAATACAGCATTAACGGAAGCTTTTACATCAGAGATACTAACTGCCTTTTCCAACGAGTTCTTCTCTTTCAAACATGGATAATTTTTCTAGAAGTTCATCAAGGTCGCCTTCCATAACTCTGTCAAGTTTATATAAAGTCAGATTAATTCTATGGTCTGTCAATCTATTTTGGGGGAAGTTATATGTTCTAATTCTTTCGCTTCTATCGCCGCTACCTATCTGGCTTTTTCTTTCAGCAGATAATTTTTGCCTGTCTTCTTCAATTTGCTTTTCTTTTAATCTTGCGTAAAGAATTTTATAAGCTTTTGCTTTATTTTGATGCTGGCTTCTTTCATCCTGACATGTAACAACAATGCCGGTAGGAATATGTGTAAGTCTAACGCAGGAATCCGTTGTATTAACATGCTGGCCGCCTGCACCTGATGCACGAATAGTTTCTATTTTAATTTCACTGGGCGAAATTTTTATATCCGATTCTTCTGCTTCAGGTAGTACGGCAACGGTAACTGCAGAAGTGTGAATTCTTCCCTGAGCTTCAGTTACAGGGACTCTCTGTACCCTGTGCGTTCCGGCTTCAAATTTCATTTTATCCCAGACATCTTTACCTGATAACATAAAAATGATTTCTTTATATCCACCCATAGAACTTTCACTTGAGGAAAATATTTCAAGTTTCCACCCTTTATTTTCTCCAAATCTTGTATACATACGGAAAAGGTCACCTACAAAAATTGCAGCTTCATCTCCGCCTGTTCCGGCTCTTATCTCGAAAATGAGATTTTTACCTGAATTCGGATCTTTGGGCATTAACAAATACCTTAGTTCTTCTATAATGTTTTCCTGTTTCGGAATAAGCGTTTTAAGTTCTTCAACAGCAAGTTCAGTAAGTTCTTTATCTTCACCGTGTTCTAGTTCTCTTGCTTCATTTATCTGTTCCGTTATTTTATTGTATTCCAGATATTTTTCAACAGTTTCTGATATTTCGGAATGTTCTTTCGAAATATCTTTATATTCTTTGGAATTAAAATTAATTTTCCCGCTTGAAAGGATATCAGAAAGTTCATTATACCTGGAAAGTATTTTA
>JAKPQU010000461.1 GCA_029555925.1 Bacillota bacterium | reverse complement strand
TTTTCCGTAAAATCACCTTTTCTGTCAAGATAATAATAGTATAAATATACATTTACATTGAGCTTTTCTCCGGGGTAATGATAGTTACTGTTAAAGTAATAACTCATACTGTAAGAGGGCTGGTTCTCCGCAAGGCCGGGGACAAAAAACAAAAACAACAACACTGATATAAAAAATAAACTGATTCCTCGTCTCATAATAAGTATAACCTCCTCATTGTTTTATCATAGAGTATGTCGTAACAGATTATAAGTAAGTCTCTCTTCACTCTTCACCCTTCACGACACATTTAATCTCTTTCTAAGTCGCTCTTACCATCAGATTATTCCATAAAACAACAAAATATTCCTATAAAAATATTCTTTTTTATGAAAAATTCAGTCTTCTTTATCTTCATCAAGCAGTTCAGGATTTTCTGCTTTACTCCATGCTTCTTCATCTTCCGAACCGGCTGCCAGGTAATCAGTTAAAATCTTTTGAGCATTTACCAGATCTTTAGAAAACACAAACAGTCTTCCCCATACTCCTTCCATATCAGAATAAACACCTTCATACATGACTACCTCAAGAGGCTTGATAAAAACATCTATCTCTTCTGCCTGAAGAATACCTCTGATCAAAAATGCTTCCGCTTCTGTCATTACATTACAGAGGAATCTCATTTCGGCATCTTCTATATTACAATCTATATTATCGGTCATATCGTCTCCGCATCTGGGACATATATTAAAATCCTCTCCATATTCACTTTCACATTTCAGACAATAAAACATTCTTTATACTACCTCCGTTATTATAATTTTATAATAATTACAAAATAGTGAATAGTAAGTAAAATCCAATTTTTCCACTTTTCACTTTTTTACTCTGAATATTCTGTAATCAATTTCTTTTTCTATTGCCTATAAAATTCAAATGCAATCGAATTATAGTGTATTTCATAACTTATTAGAAATTAAGTCGTCGTGACGCGTAACGCGTGACGCGTGACGGGTTTAATCCCTGCGCATCACGCATTACGCTTTACGCATTACGAGGTCATTATTTATGGATAGTTATGAAACTAAC
>JAKPQU010000460.1 GCA_029555925.1 Bacillota bacterium | reverse complement strand
GATGAGAAGATAGCTTATTTCTGTACCTATTATTCATCGGGAACGAGGAAGGTAACTTATCGTTTACGTGCCGAGACTCCGGGAACATTCCATGTGATGCCGTGCCGTGCCTATGCGATGTATACGAAGGAGATAGGCGGTGACAGTGATGAAGTTATAATAGAGATCAAGGAAGAGGTTAATAAGGCAGAGCCGACTCCGGTTCCTGAAACACCAACACCTGCTCCTCTTCAGCCTTCGGCAGGCAGTAATTCGAATAATAGGCTCATATATACAGGTGCCGGTGTGATAATTACGTCAGGTCTTGCTCTTTTACTTCTTTTGAGAAATGCAAAGACTCTGGCGAAGTAGCGATGTGGTGAGCAGTGAGTGGAAATAATCTTTTTAACTCACTGCTCACCATTCACGCATCACGCATTACGCTTTAATTTCAGATGTACAGTTCGGGCATTTTGTTGCTTTAATCGGGATCTTAGAACAGCAGAAAGTACATTCTTTCGTATCAGGTGGCGGTGGAGCCTGTTCTTTTTCTCTTTTTATTGAATTTACCACTTTAATCATAATGAATACCGACAGAGCTATAATAAGGAATTCTATGACAGTATTAATAAATACACCGTATTTTAATACAGGGGCACCGGCTTTTGTGGCTTCGTCAAGAGTCGTGTAAGTATTACCCGATAGATTGATAAAAAGATTTGAAAAATTTACTTTTCCCAGCAGAAGACCTATAGGCGGCATAACTACATCTGTTACAAGAGAATTTACGATTTTGCCGAATGCTCCTCCTATAATGATACCGACTGCCATATCCATTACATTTCCCCTCATAATAAATTCTTTGAATTCTTTGTACATATTTTTTTCTCCTTTCTTTCCCGGTTTCTCGATGCTATGTTATTCAGCAACTGAGAAATAACCTGATTTTATAGTTAGTTTCATAACTATCCATAAATAATGACTTCGTAATGTGTAAAGCGTAATGCGTGATGCCCAGGGATTAAACCCGTCACGCGTCACGCGTTACGCGTCACGACGACTTAAATTCTAATAAGTTATGAAATACACTATAAATCAGGAGAAAATATTCTATTTTTTTTATTTTTAACCTTTTTTGGGAGAAAAATTGTGAAGCCGGGAAATTTATCAAAAGATAGGAGAAAAATTTATTTTTTTAAAGGAAAAAAAATGAACATAATGGAAATATTTTCAAGTAAAGAGCGACTTGGAAGATAAATAATAACTTCGTAATGCGTAAAGCGTAATGCGTGATGCGCAGGGTTATACACCTGTCACACATGACGCGTTACGCGTCACGACCATTTAAATTTCAATAAACAATGAGGAGGTTATACTTATTATGAGACGAGGAATCAGTTTATTTTTCATATCAGTGTTTTTGTTTTTTGCCCCCGGCCTTGCGGAGAACCAGCCCTCTTACAGTATGAGTTATTACTTTAACAGTAACTATCATTACCCCGGAGAAAAGCTCAATGTAAATGTATATTTATACTATTATTATCTTGACAGAAAAGGTGATTTTACGGAAAA
>JAKPQU010000108.1 GCA_029555925.1 Bacillota bacterium | reverse complement strand
CTTTTCACTTTTCACTTTTCACTTTTCATGATATCCATAGACGGATCCTTCTGTGAAGGAGGGGGGCAGATAGTGAGAAATGCCCTGGCTCTTTCGACTATAACAGGCAGAGCTTTTGAAATAACGGATATAAGAAAGGGCAGAAATAAACCGGGCCTCAAGGCCCAGCATGTTCATGCCGTTAAAGCTCTTAAAGAACTCTGTAATGCACAGGTTAAAGGAGATAGTGAAGGTTCCCTCTATCTGTCATATAACCCTTCTGTTATAAAAGGTAAGAATTTGAATGTTTCTATAGGTACAGCAGGGTCAATTACCCTTTTACTTCAGGCTCTCGTGCCTCCATGTCTTTATTCGGATAAAACTATGTTTATCACTCTCAGAGGAGGAACAGATGTTAAATGGGCAATGCCTCTCGATTATTTTAAAGAAGTTTATCTCCCTTATTTAAACATGTATGGTTCAGTAAAAGTACATGCTGTTAAAAGAGGGTATTATCCTAAAGGAGGAGGAGAATTGACTCTGGAGATAGTTCCTTCAGGCAAATCTGAATTCAGAAACATAGTCCCTCCTTTTGATCTGACAGGCAGGGGAGAAATGATTACTATAAAGGGATTTGTAAACTCATCTTCCGATCTGGAAGCAAAATCGGTAGGAAAGAGAATAGCCGAAAGTGCTTTTAATATTTTAAGAGATAATGGATATAAGGCAAATATAGATGTTCAATATTCCGGTACCAGGTCGACAGGCTGCGGAATAGTTTTATGGGCACAATTTAAAAATGATTCATCATGGCCTGTTATAACAGGTTCCGATAAACTGGGAGAAAGAGGAGTTACATCCGAAGAAATAGGGAAGAAGGCAGCAAAAAAACTTCTGGAAAGAATCAGATGCAATGCTCCTGTAGACGAGCATCTGGCAGATAATCTCATTATTTTTCTTGCCCTTACGGGAGGGGAAATAAAAGTAGAAAAAATAAGCAATCATACCAGAGCAGCCATATATGTGGCAGAAAAATTTCTTGGGAAGATTTTTGATGTGGATTTTGAAGAAAATATTATATCGGTGAAGGGTGAAGAGTGAAGAGTGAGTAGCAGGGGCGAACACTGTTCGCCCGGTACCCGGTGAAAATACGCATCACGCATTACACATCACTATCACGAAACCACCCGTTACGATAAAAAAGGAGGAAATATAAATATGATAAACTGGGGTCGTCTTTTTACTGCAATGGTGACACCCTTTAATGAAAAAGGTGACGTTGATTATACTGTTGCGGGAGAGCTGGCAAAAAAACTTGTCAGTGAAGGTTCTGACGGTATAGTGGTAGGAGGAACTACAGGAGAATCTCCTGCTCTCAGTGATAAAGAAAAATTAAAACTCTTCTGTACTGTAAAAGAAGCAGTCGGTAATATAACAGTTATTGCAGGAACAGGTTCTAACTCTACAGAACACAGTGTGGAACTTACCAGAGAGGCTGAAAAAACCGGTGTCGACGGAGTTATGGCTGTGGGGCCTTATTATAATAAACCAACTCAAAAAGGCTTTGTAGAGCATTTTTCTTTTATAGCAAAAAATACCTCTTTACCTGTTATTGTATACAATGTTCCCGGAAGAACAGGAAGTAATATTTTACCTGAAACAGTGAAGAAACTTTCTTCTATTGATAATATTGTAGCAGTTAAAGAAGCAAGCGGAGACATTGATCAGATAAGTGAAATAATCAGTATGGTCGGCGATAAATTGCTTGTTTACAGTGGTGATGACAGTAAAACCTTTCCTGTTATGTGTCTCGGAGGACATGGTGTTATAAGTGTGGTATCACATCTTGTGGGCAGAGATTTGAGAAAAATGATAGATATGCTGGTATCTGGAAATTTAAGTGAAGCAAGAAATCTGCATCACATGTTAATGCCAATGTTCAAAGG
>JAKPQU010000104.1 GCA_029555925.1 Bacillota bacterium | reverse complement strand
GCTATCCTTCGTACTGTGCCAGTTACCTCTTACATAGCTGTGTGCCATATGAAAGTAACCGATATTCTCTCTCTGATCAACGGCAAGTACCGGGCCTACAATGCCTTTGTTAATCAGCTCCTTCAGCTTTCCGAAGAAGGTACTGTACCTTAAAACATAGCATGTCATAAGCCTGACATTATATTTTTTAGCATTTTTGAGTATTTCCAAAGAATCTTCAAGACTTACCGCCAAAGGTTTTTCAAGCAGAATGTCATAGCCTCTCTTTATGAACTCAATTGCAATTTCTTTGTGGGTGTTGTCTAATGTTGTTATTATTGCAGTATCTGCAATTTTTCCTAACTCCAGTACCTTAGTGTACTCACTGAAACAGTGATTTTTATCTATACTGTATTTCTGTGAAGCAAACTCAAGTTTTTTTATGTTTTTTTCAACTATAGCACTGATTTTAAGCTTCTGAGGATACTCCAACGCATAACGGGCATAAACACTTCCTCTGTTCCCTGCTCCTATTATCACCGCAGATATTTGAGCCATACTTCCTCCTTAAAATAGTTCCGTAATAAATGTGCATTCCTTTTTAAAGTCAGTACCGTCGTACTTTCCTATTATCTTTATCTTTGAGCAGTCTATCATATCTTTAATCCCCACATATCCGCTCAGTATGGATGAAAATGTCCCTATATCTGTGCTTATAACGGGGTCTTCTGTTTTTGAAATTCTAAGCTTCTTATTATCAACAACAAATCTGAAAGAACCGTTATTTTCTTTTATCACACTGTCGGTAAGCTCAACCGATATATCTGCATCACATGAATCAAAAAAGATGCCGTTCAGAGCATTAAGATCAATTATCCTTATCATACAATGATTTCCTTTCTTTATTGCTACAGGCGAGTTAGAAAGATGTGCAAACAGAATAAAATCATTCGGTGCCAAAAGATTTACAGAACTTATCTGTGCCGATAACTTTTTTATGAAAAGGAACATGCTGTTTTTCGTTTCAAAATCATCATAAAAAAAGGTTCTTACGGTGAAAACCGTACTGTCCTCCTTGGGGATATAACTGTACACATACTTTATCATACCGCACACCTGCGAGTCTTTATAAAACTGTACCACGCCTCTTTTGATTTCATTGTCGGAAAACATTCTCAACTGGTCTTTCCAGTCATTTTCTGATCTTATAACATGATTGTATTTTTCGCTGACTTTTCTGTTATGGTACTCAATACCCTGCTTATCAGGAAACTCCATATCAACTGCCTTTATATTAGCCGTTTCAGGCACAGTTTTGATCTGAGAAGGCGATAAAACATACATAGAGCTGTTGGTAAAAACTTCCCATCCTGAACCTCTATAAAAATCATAGTTAAAGGGATACAGAATTGAA
>JAKPQU010000405.1 GCA_029555925.1 Bacillota bacterium | reverse complement strand
TTTGTTTTACAGACAATAAATTAGCCCTTATTTAATTTTTAATTCTATATAAAAAACTAATTTTTCTTCTCCAGAGCCTGCCAGTCAGAAGCTTTTTATGGATACCCTTTTACCTGTTACGGTACTAAGTATCAGTTCTTCCCGTTACGCGTTACGCGTCACGATACTGTTTCCCTGGGTTCTTCCTCTTAAAAAATTCGTATTCCTGTGTTTCCATCTGATTTTAATTACATCTATGAACATTTTTAAAGGATCTGTAAGAGGATTTATTCTGCTGCCGGGAGTATCAATCCATATGACAGGTATTTCCTTGAGTTTAAAACCGAACTTATATGCAAGATATATGACTTCCACATCAAAACTGTAACCAAAGGTATTTATATTTTGAAAAATACAGAAAGCACATTCCCTGCTGAACCCTTTAAATCCGCATTGAGAATCATGTATGGAAGGGAGAGCTATAATTCTTACAAAGAGATTGAAGAAACGGCCCATCAGATGACGATATAATGGCTGTTTTACCTTTATTTCAGCTCCGGCTACATGTCTCGATCCTATGGCAAGAGCAATACCTTCCCGGAAAGCAGACATAAATTTGTCTGTTTCCTCTATGGGAGTAGACATATCTGCATCGGAAAAAATTATATATGCTCCCTTTGCCTGTAATATACCTTCTTTTACACTGTATCCTTTACCTCTGTTAGGTTCATTACGAATAATTGATAACCGTGGAATTTTGTTCTTATAACCTTCCAGAATAGAAGGGGTATCATCTGAACTACCATCATCTACAACTATTATTTCAGAAGAAAAAGGTTTGCCTGACAGATAAAGAGAAATCTTATCCAGTGTATTGCCAATCCTCTTTGCTTCATTATAAGCAGGTATAACAATACTTAATTCTATAGTATCACTCATGATTTTATCTCAAGTTCACTTTTAACAGCTCTCACTCCTGGAATAGTGCTGACTTTTTCAACTGCGGAAAGGACAATATCGCGGCTATCAACAGTGCCTGAGAGTGTAACTATACCGTTGGTACAGGATGGTTTTATATTATATCTGGATAAATCTTTATCTCCTTTGAGAAGTTCATCTACCTGAGCCGTAAGAGTAGTATCTGATACGGCAGGTTTGTCTAACGTTACCGTCTCATTTATTTCAAGATAACTTATAACTCCTTTTGAACCTGCTATACCTCTGGCCTTATTTATAGCAATCTGTCTTGTATCTTCATTGTCAACATTACCCCTTAATATTATAATGCCATCCTCTACATCTATATGTATGCCAAAACCGTTAATCCTGGGGTCTGCAACCATTAACAGCTTTGTTGCAACAAAGGTATAACCGTCATTTACTCCTGAATCAACCTCAATCTTGCTTCTTACAGAAGTGACACCTTCAACAGATCTGGCAACCTCCAGAGACGAAATCTCTGCGTCCAGGCTATCTACTCGGCCTTTTATTGTAACTCTCCCTCCTATGGTAACAGTATCAAGTTTATAAGCTTTTACTCTTTTCACGGTAGAAAGTTTTTTCGCCACTTCATCATTTATTTCTTTATCTGTTTTCAGAAATGGTTTTGTTTTAAGAGACGGATTAATTACAATAGTATTATTTACTTTTTTTACCCCCGAAATTTTACCGGCTATATCCTCAACTTTTTTAGCTGTTTCCTCACAATCTACCTCTCCTGAGATAGTAACTATGCCTGCGTCCGAGGTAACAGGCAGTTCAAATTTGCCTGCAGTCATATCCTCATAAAGAGCTTTTCTTACTGAATACATTATATAAGGATCACTGTAAAAAAATTCTCCTTTAGTATCTTCTGCAAAACATACAACAGTACTGCATAGCAAAAAACAAACAATAACGAATATAAAAAACTTTGGTGACATATTTATTTATTTTTTCCCCTTTCACGTTTTTCTTTAAGTTCCTGTATCTTTTTAATTTGACCCTGCATAAGTCTTACCAGTTCATTTTTCCCCTCTTCTCTTGCGAGTTCTATACCTTTTTGATATTGTTCAAGAGCTTTATCGTCTTCTGTAAGGCCAAAATAGGTATTACCAAGCAGAAACCTGTATTCAGGATTATCAGGTTCCAGTTCAACAGCTTTTGAAAAATTCTTTTCCGCTTCCTGATATAAATTAAAAGCTTTTTCCGCATTCTTTTTATCTGCATCGGTATTGGTAGTGGATTCTACATATCTTTTAGTCAGGAGTTCAGCTTTATCATAATATATACGTGCCAGATCATAATAAGGCAAACTGTCATCAGGATTAAGTGCTATAGCTTTATTCAGATGGGCGAGTGCATCATCTGTCTTTTCCATTTTATAAAGAGTATAACCAAGATAGGTATGAAGTGGAGCATTCTTCGGATCTACAGAAAGACCTTTCTGAAAATATTTCGCCGCATTGTCATATTGTTTCAGATCCAGATATTTATTGCCGGCATTCCAGTATGGCAACATGGCAGTCGGATCAGCCTTAATAGCCTTATCATAATAATCCAGCGCATCCTGAACCTTTTCAAGTTCCCAGTATGCATTGGCAGCATTGTTATAGGCATTCCAGTAACCTGGATCTACGGAAATTGCTTTTAAATACTCTTTAAGAGCTGCTTCGAATTTATTCTGGAAAAAATATACATTTCCTCTGTTTTTTATAGCTTCTGCATAATTCGGGTCAATCTTAATGGCAAGATTGAATTCTTTAAGAGCAAGCTCATATTGCTCTTTATCAAGATAGTCCATACCGAGTTTATTATGGTCCTGTGCCTCTTTATCTGCACCGAAGGTTATATTGTAACAGGAAAAAGATAAAATAAAAATAGTAAAGACGAGAAATAATTGTTTAACTAAATTTTCCTTTAACATAAATTACTCCTTTTTTTATATAGTGACGCGTGGCGCGTGGTTTACCTGAACATCTAATCAGATAAAATTTCAGACATAGCCATTATAAATCCCCTCAGATTCAGACAGGGATCGTAAACAGGTAAGACAGTGGTGTTAAAATTTTTATTCCCCGCCAATTTTTTTATAAAACTCTCTTTTTTCAATTCTTTATTGGAAAGAAATCGGGATTTAATTTCCTTTATTCTGTCATGAAGAGAACCGTCATGAAAGTCCATAATATTTTTACCTGTTATGTTTTCTCCTGACATCCCCAGGGTGGCTTCCGCCTTTTTATTCACAAGTTGAATATTAAAATCCTGGTCTGTTATAACAATAGCTTCGGGAATATATTCTGCAAGTGTTTCCAGGTGATATCTTTCCGAATCACCCTGGAGAGAAAGATGTTCGAAAGTTGCCTTTTTATACGACTCTGATTTATGTTTCAATTTACCAAAAAGTTGCTGAATATCGACTTTTTCCAGAGAAGATGCTGTATCTCTGGAAAAAGTCTTTAAAAAATCTATATCCTGCTGCTGAATATCATGACCTTTTTTACTGAAAACAACTATGGAACCTATAAGTTTTTCCTTTACCTTCATAGGAACTCCTAAAATAACCTGGGATTCTTCATGTCCTTCACTATCAGGTTTCTTCTCCGTAAAACCTTCCATTCTTAAAGGTTTATGAGTTACTATAATGTCACGAACTATTTGCTCACTTATATTCAGTTTTTCCTTTTTAAGAAGGGCCCCTTCATAAAAACCTCTGAACACAACTGGGAATATATCACTGTTCTGTTCAGACACTAAATATATGACCCCTCCTTCAAGGTTAAGAGACTGTATAACTATTTCAAGCATAACATTGAAAAGATTACTGAAGTCCATGACACTGAGTGTTATACCCGAGATATGACTCATTACTTCAAGCCTGTTAAGCTGGTTCTGAGTTTCTTTAATCATAAGATCCTGCAAATTATTATATATCCTGCTGTTCTGAATAGACATGGCAGCAAGTCTGGAAAAAATTGTAAACAGTCTGACATCTTCTTCTGTAAAATCTTTGCCCCCTTCAGGATTTAATACCTCTGCCAC
Source organism: Bacillota bacterium (assembly GCA_029555925.1). The sequence goes on along the minus strand of JAKPQU010000405.1, from coordinate 10,287 downwards.
ACCTATAAGGGTACTGTCTACTTTTAAGGGGGCGCATATAACGGATTTTGTTTTAAAACCGGTAAGGTCATCTATTTTTGAACAAAAACGGGTATCTGAGGAAACATTATTTACAAGAATTGGAACACCTGATTTTGCTACCTGTCCTGCTATGCCTTCACCGACTTTAATACGAATTTTACTCAGCAGTTCTTTTTTTTCACCCAGAGCAACTTCAAAAACCAGTTCATCTGTTTCCTCATCAAGAAGCATAAGAGAACTGGCCTCGGATTTCATGATTCTCGTAGCAGATTCCATAATATTTTTAAGCAAAAGATCCATCTTATGAGTAGAATACATAGAAAGACTTTTTTCAAGTAAATCTAAAAATTGATCTATCCTGCTTTCTTCTGACATATTCTAAAATAAAATCTCCATTCCCATATGGTATTTATGATATGATACCTCAATTACTGTCCTTATGTTAACTATATATTATAACAGAAAAAATCCAATATTACAATCACGATAGTGTTTTTTTCATGACAGGTAGATTCACTTTTACTGGAATTGCACTTAATTTTGTAAATCTATTAATTAGTGAATAGTGAGTAGTGAAAAGTGAAAAGTAAGTAAAATCCAAATTTTTTGTAATTTTTACCATCAAAAAATTTAAAAAAAATTTCTTTTTCTCAAGAAATAGATTTCCTATAAAATTACTCTACTATTTTAAAGAAACCTTTTATCTATTTCGGCTGCAACTTGTCACTCATGGTAACTTATGTTATAATAATAAGCGTTCAGCTTTCAGTAATAAGCTTTTATATCATAATTACAAAACTTTATTATTCAGACTGACAGGTCATCTGACAGGTTTTAGCTGAACGCTTACTACTAAGAAAACGGAGGTAATCAAATGATTAAAAAGTTATTTTTAATATTATGTCTGATGGTATTTTCTGCTCAACTGGCATATTCGGCGCCTGATGCAAAGAAAATCATGGAAAATCTTTATATGGCAACCAGTCTCGGGAAAATACAGGATATGATGATAGAACTGGAACTTTTTGGCCCTGCCCCCGGTAAACAGGAAGCAAAAAATGTCATGCAATCCTTTGCTACGGCAAAACTTTTCTTTGCTGCTCCCAATAAAATAAGAACAGAAAAAACAATCACTATGGAAGGTACTCAGATGGATCTCTTTGTCATAACAATAAGAGACGGCAGAATTGACTGGCAGTACAGTACCTATACAACGTGGCCGTTAAAAAAGAAAGAAGATGATCATCATCACTCGCCATACCTTCCTTTCAGTGTAGATCTTCAGCCGCAGGATCAATACAGAAACTATACTGTTGTAAATCAGGAAAAAGTAGGAGATAGAAATGCCTATGTAATAAGTATTGCAAATGAAAAAGACCCTCAGGCGAAGCTTCTTACCGTATGGGTAGATACGGAACTATATATACCCCTCAAAGAAGAATATAAAACAATGGAAGGAGAAGGGGATAAAGCGAAAGAAGTCACAAAAACTACCATGTATAAAGATGCAAAACAGGTAAATGACAACAGATGGATACCCCATAAAATAGAAAGATATACAGATGGAAAAATGAATGCCTATATTGTGTACAAACAGGCGGCTGTTAATGTAGGTATCCCTGATAGTTTATTTACACCTGAAGATCCGACCAGACTTGAACAAGGGAAATAAATAAATGATCCCTTCAAAAAAATACCTTATAGCAATAATTCTCATATTTATTCTGGGCTGTAATAATGAAGTAAAGAAACCTGTAAAGACGCCGGAAGCTCCTGTTACAGGCACGATAGAAGGTACTGTAATGGATTCTATAACAAGAAAAGTTATCAAAGGCGCAACAGTAGAAATGGTAAATACAAAAATATCATGTTCTACCGATGAAAAAGGCAGGTATGAACTGAGTAATTTTCCCGGTTCAATGGTAATTCTTGTCACGAAAGAAGGATATAAAGATAACAGTAAAACAGTATTTATTAACGGAGGAGACCATATAAAGGAAAATATATTACTCATTCCGAATCAGGCTTCAGTCACACCACAGGCTGTTGTAAAAGCACCAACTACCATTCTCTCCACCAGCTATTACTCAAATGAAGTTGTTGCAATTGACCTGGAAAAAGAAATTATCAAAGAAACGATACCTGTCGGGAAAGACCCGCAGGGACTGGGAATAAGCTGTGAATATTCTACTGTTTATGTAGCAAACAGCGGTGATAATACGGTAACATTGTTAAATTTTTCTAAAGAGCTTACATTGACCGGCCATATAAGCGTAGAAAAAAAACCTGCATCTGTAGTCACGACGAAAAATTTTGTCTATGTAGCAAACAGTGATTCTGATAATGTATCTGTTATAGATATAAAAGAAAACAAACAGGTAGGCACAATAAATACAGGGAAAATGCCTGTAAGTCTTTGTTTTGATGATAAAGAAGGGCTTCTCTATGTATTGAACGGAAGGTCAAACAATGTGTCTGTAATTGATACAGGTTCAAACACCATTATAAAAACCATAGAAACGGAAGAATTTCCATGCAGCGGAGCCGTATCTTCCGAATATCTTTTTGTTGTAAATCAGGTGAGCTGCTCACTCTCTGTAATAAATAAAAAAACAGGTGAGAAATCGTCAATAAAAATCGGAAAGAGCCCGAAAAGATGTCTCTTCTTACCTGAAGGAAATAAACTATATGTAACAAATTATCAGGATGATAATCTATCAGTAATCGATTGTAAAGAACAAAAAGTCATAAAAACCATAGATATCGGGAAAAACCCGACAGGTATGGTTCTCTGGCAGGAGAAAAAAAGGCTTTATGTCGCCAATGGCGGTTCAAATACCATATCTATCATAGATATAATGACAGATCAACCGGTTAAAGAAATTCCGGCAGGAAATTTTCCCTATGATCTGATTTTAATAAAATAGAAGGACTGATGATTTATGGATGTTATATGGGCTCCCTGGAGGATGGAGTATATCCTTGGAGAAAAAATTACAGACTGTATATTCTGTTCATTCCAGAAATTTCCTGAAGAAGATGAAAAAAATCTTGTTATTCATAGAGGTAAAAAGTGTTTTGTAATGCTGAATAAATATCCCTATAATAACGGCCATCTGATGATTATACCATACAGACATGTAGCAGATTTTACAGAACTCAATCACGATGAACTGCTGGAAATAATGACTTTAACACAGAAGGTTCTGAAAGTGTTCAACGTGACCATGAACCCGTCCGGATTTAATGCAGGCATAAACCTGGGCAAAGTGGCAGGAGCAGGAGTAGAAGATCATGTACATCTCCATGTAGTACCCAGGTGGGACGGAGATACAAACTTTATGCCTGTAATAGGGAGCACAAAAGTAATGCCACAGCATATTCTGGATACATATAATATGTTAAAGAAAGCATGGAAGAGTGAATGATGAAGGGTGAAGGGTGAGTCGTGAGTAGTGAATAGTGAGTGGGGCGTTTATTAAACGCCCTGGATATGAAATATGCATCACGCATCACGAACCACGCATCACGATTATCACGCATCACGAACCACCCGTCACGCGTTACGCGTCACCCGTCACGATTAAGGAGGTTTAAAAATAATCTGCAATGAAATGTCCCTACTGCGGTCAGACAAATTCGGATTTATCACTGAACTGTACAAGTTGTTTTGCCTATATATATCCGGAAGAAGAAGAATATAAAAGACTCAATCCTCCTGAGGATACAAGAAAATACAATCCTCTGTCTATTGTCAGCCTCATTCTGGGGATTACAGGAATTGTAGTATGTATATGTTATCCGCTGGGCATCCTTGATTCCATAGGAGCCATAATAACGGGTACTATGGCCAAAAAATATCTGTTAAATAACAATCAAAAAGGAGAAAAACTGGCCACCGCTGCTATAATACTCGGAATAATAGGACTTGCAGGTTCAATTACAATGGCCGTAATAGATGGTGTATGGAAAATAACCTCCCTTTACGGAACAGGTCAATAAAATCGCGATGCATAATGCGTGATGAGAGAAATTTTTTTAATATTAAGAAATGAGAGGTAGAAACAGTGAGTAATGACCGGCCATACTGATAACTGGTCACTGTTCACTGGTCACTGAACCATGATTTGTCCCAGATGCGGTCAATTAAATGAAGATAATGCTTCTTCCTGTGAAAGCTGTTACACTCCCCTGGATTCCGATACAACAATAACGGATATTCAACCGGCAGAAGAAAATAATCCGTATGATATCAGTAAAAAAGACAGGACTACAAACAGTCTCGCTGCAGGGGGAATGCTTCTCGGTATAGGCAGCGTGCTGACATGCTGTACATCGCCTCTGACAGGTCTCTATATACCAGGTATACTTGGTTTTACAGGTCTTATGATGACTTTCTTCGGCAGAAAACAGATAAAAGACAATCCTGATACACAGGGAGGGAAGGAACTGACAACAATAGGAATTATATTCAATGGATTGAGTCTTACAGGATCTATTATAACACTTATATCCTGGTTGCTCGGATTAAAACTCCTTGAAAATCTGCTTGAATATCTGCCGCGATGATTATGGAGCACATCATTTCATTTCTTTATAATATCGGTACAGGTGTATGTCATCAGCTTGATGAACGAACTTTCCACTTTAACGGTCGTCCTCTTATGGTATGTGCCAGAGATACCGGCACCTATACAGGTTTTATCCTATCTTTACTATACTGGACTGTAATAAATAAAAAAATAAAAGGTGGCATGCCTCCCACTTATGGATTGATTACTGCATCAATATTCATAGGAACACTTGTACTTGATGGAGGAACATCCTATCTGCATATAAGAGAAACTAACAATCAGATAAGACTGCTGACAGGTCTCCTTGCAGGTGCAGGGGCATCCATATTAATAGCTCCATGCGTATTTTCTCTGCTTTACCGGTATAGCTCGGAGGAAATATTTACAAAAAACAAAAGAGTTTTTTTTACCTGGATAATAATGATCATATCGCTCTTTTTTATAATAAAAACGGAATATGGCCATCTCTATTATATGATTACAATGTGCGTCGTATCAGGTATTATAACGATGTTCGTCATGGTAAACTCTGTCTTATTGTATCTTGTACCACCATGGAGTAAAAAAACTATACAGGACCGGAACAGTTTCCTCTATTTTTTCCTTCCCGCCCTGGTACTGACAGCAGTTGAATTATATATATCTTTCAGAATCCATATATATGTAAAAAACCTTGGTATTATCTGAATTATACCGGATTCTATAAGGCATGACCGTGGGGCACAACGAATGTGAGAATCTGTTCCTCCCGTAACGCATTACGCTTCTCATACAAACAAGGTTCCTGCTTCATTGACCGGGTCTATTCACTGCTCACTACTACCTGGGCAAAGATATAAGCAAAAAAGAGGTAAAGATAAAATACAGACAATGGTAATATAAAGATAAATATTCCCAGAGCAGCCACTGAAACACATGAAAAAACAATGATGGCCATAAAATAATTTTCTATATTATCACATACTTTTCCCGCTACCTGAGGCAGATTAATTGCTTCCATAATATCCAGACTGTCGGCATAAAATGCGAGAGCCATCGGGAGTAATATAAGAGCCAGAAAGAACAGAAGGATACCGAGCAGAACAATCATAAGTGATAATATACCTGTAAATGAAATTACACCCTGGGAAGAAATAATATAATAACCTCCTCCTGTCAGGAGATAACCGATTAAAATCAATAAAAGCGGAAGAAATATATAGATTATTACAATAAAAATTCCTATCATTCCCTGGGAAAATATGTCCATCATATCATCCCATTCAGGAGGTTCCCTGTCTTCTCCGCGAAGTATTTTTCGATAAGCCCTTATAAAATAACCAAAAATCAGAGGTAATATAAGAGAACAGGCACACCCTATAAGAAGTCTCTTTCTCAGGCCTTTTCCTTTAAAAGGATAGGAGAAAGCCGGCCCATAATCAAGTTTCATAATATTACACCTCCAATCACCGGTTGCCGGTCACTGAAAAATCCCTTTATACCACATACTTAAAGCACCTTTAATATGGCCTTTATATAAATAATAATAGCCGAGATCCCAGTATGCAGATTTAAAAGAAGGATCTATATATATAACTTCTTCCAGATTTTTTATAGCTTTATCAAGCTCACCTTTCGAATAATAAGCCTGAGAAAGATTATAAAGAATGAGCTTATCTCCTGCATTAATCTTTATGGCCTCTTCCCAGCACATTATGGCAGATGATGAATCTTTAAGTTTATAATAAGATGTGCCGAGATTACATAAAATCTTGTAATTGCCGGGACTCAGATCTAGAGCTTTCTGATAAGCATTTATGGCATTTATATAATCTTTTTCCATACTGTATATATTACCAAGATTATAGTAAGCATCACTGTAAGAGCTATTTAATGTTACAGCTTTATTTAAATAGTCAATAGCTTCCCCGGTTTTTCCGCTATTGGCAAGAGTAATAGCAAGATTGTTATAGACAAGATAATTATCGGGATTAATACGGATAGTTTCCTTGAATTCTTCTACAGCCTTATCCATAAGATTAAAATGCTGGTAAACACAACCGAGATTACAATGGGCTTCTTCGCAGTTCATATCCATAGAAAGAACGAGAAGATATTCATCTCTTGCATGGTCATACTGCCCCAGCGCAAGATAGGTATCTCCCAGTTTATTATGAAGCTTTACAGACGGCTCTCCGTAACAGGTAATTGCACTTTTATATTCTATCACCGCTCTATCATATTTTCCGATATTATAAAGAGATTCTGCCAGATAAAAATGAGCCTGCCAGTCATCGGAATCAACAGACAGGGCCTGTTCAAATGCTTCAATGGCTTCCTGATAAAGGCCTTCCTTGAAGAAAGAAAGACCTTTATCGCGGTAACCAATCTTTTCATATCCGCATGCATAAAATGAAACAAGGAAAATCAGAACAAAAATAACAGATAAAAAACATAATCTGCTATTTATCAGGTCTATCCATACGTTACGTCCCATAGATTTTTCTTTTCATGACGCATGACGCGCGTTGTATCAACATTAATTTGCAGTCGGTACAGGAGCACTCTGAGTCGGCGCAGCAGGAGCACTTTGAGTTGCTTCACCTGTAGCACCATGATCCGATTCACCTGTAGTACCTTTTTCCGGTTCAGTACCTTTTGTTCCTGCCGGTTCAACCTGAATTGAATTTGCATCTATTGCATTCTCCATAATATTCATACTCTTAAGTTCATTCATAAACTCTTGCTGTTTTCCCATTTTCTGATATAAAGTTGCAAGCTGGCTGTGGATTTGCATAGAATTAGGATCCAGTGAGAGAGCTTTTTTATAGGTTTCAACAGCTTTTTCATTATGTCCCTGCATTGCATAGGTACTGCCAAGGCCGGCAAAGAGAAAAGGCTTGTTCGGATCAAGGGCAATAGCTTTTTCATATATTGCAACAGCATCATTATATCGTTTTTGTTTCATATAAATCTCGCCGAGAGCAGAATGAATCCTTACATCATCAGGCTGCTGTTTCAACATATAGTTAAATTCCTCTTCTGCCTTATCATATGCATTTTCATTCATATAAGCTATGGCAAGAAATTGATGGGCATATAAATTCGTTGGATTAACTTCGAGTATTTTCTGTAATTCAGGTATAGCTTCCTTTGATTTTCCGGATTGAATGAGAAAAGATGCAAGACTGAAACGATTATCAAGATTATTAGGATCGAGGGAAACTATTTTGTTCATACTTTCTAAAATTTTATCATTATTATTTTTTAGAACATATTTTGTGAGAGACTGAATCTCTTCCTGATTAAATTTTGCCTTTTTTAACTCTTCTAAAAACTGATCTAAAGGATACTTCTTATCTTTCATACCTGTCAAAACAGCCAGTTTATCACCGGAAACAAGAGGTTTAATATTAGCTAAATCTTTATCAGTGACTTCACACCACGATTGTTTATTGTAAACCTCACATAATAACTGATAACTGCTTACATCATTGGGGTCTTTACTTACTGCAATCTGAGCTGACTCAAGAGCTTTATCTATTTCATTTGTTGCCATATAAGCTCTTGTAAGCTGACGATAATTAAAATCACTCGGGTCTTTGGCAACTTCAGCAAGACACCTTTCCAGGTCCGCTTTCGCATCATCAGGATTGTTTGCCTCCTTCGATACAGGCATATTACGTTCATTTTTATCAAAACCCATAAACCCGAAGCCTACAGTACTTATAATAAGCATAAAAGCGACAAATCCTACTACAACCCAGCTTATAACAGGATATTTACTGAGTAGATTCTTAAAATCTTTTACCATTGTTAATTACACCTCTTAATATATATTTTATTGAATGTCTTCTATTACAGGCATTCCTTCATTATTTAAAGGATTCATATAAATATTATGATTTATATTTGCAGTGGAGATAAACCCTCCTGCAATAGTTCCTTTATAACCTTCCTTTGATAAAGTGATAATATAATTACTGTTAGAATTAAAGGTAAAGGAAAAATTTCCCTGACTATCACTTGTTACAGAATTACCGTAACTGGAAGTTAATACAGCTCCGCTAACAACTTCTCCCGTGGTAAGCTCCATAACCTTTCCTGACAGAGTAACAGAAACAGTACCGGGGTTCACACTGTTATCATCGCCGCATCCGGCCAGTAAAATATTTAAAAAAACAACAATTAAAACAGTTATCTTTTTCATTACAATACACCTCCTTATTTCTTAAACACAATACCGGCGGATGTACGGTTTAACATATAATATCCTTTACCGGCGTCAATATTACCGGTATCATAGGCTAAAGGTATAAAGGCATCTTCAGACGTATCATAGTAATAAATTGTACCCAGCAGCATTCCCTGAGCTTCTGCCGATGAAAGACTCTGACCGTTTTCAAGTGTCACAGATGATGTTCCCCACGTAAGTGATAGATTGTAAGGATTTCCGACAGGTTTTAATCCGGCAGTTCCCTGAAAGGATCGTGTAAAGGAAGAAACTGTTTGAACATTACCTTCAGCACTGGCCATAACATTACTGCTGGCTTTAGTCCAGTAGGCTTTTCCCGGCTCAAGCTGTGACAGGTCTGAAAGACTTATTTCTTTTGCAAGGCCTCTTTCTATCTTTCCCTTTATATCCTGAATATCTCCTCCTTCTACATAATAAAATGAACCGGAAAAACCACTTACAGCAGTGACAGATTGAAACGGAAAAGACAGGAGATTCCATCCGGCCGATAAATTATAGTTAATTTTATTACTTGAAATACTTCCTTCAGTAAGGGAACGATAGACATTTATTCTTTTACCACCGAGCTGATCTAAATAATCGGCATAATTAAGTATTTGATTGACAAGTTTCTCTCCCTTTAAAGAAGTATCTCTGGAGACTATAAGACCTGCAAGACCCGATACCAGAGGGGTTGAAAAAGACGTTCCTGTTCCGACATCATAGGTCTTTTTACCTGTCTGTGTAGTATATGGTACAGCACCGGTCTGAGAATGATTACCTTCCGGATAGGCACCGTAAACTTTATTCCCTGTGGCATATATGTCTACATCTTTACCGTAATTGGAGAAAGATGATCTTTTACCGTCCTGTTCTACAGAACCTGCAGATATAACTCCCGGTATATTGGCAGGGAAATCGGATTCGGAATAACCATTATTTCCTGCTGCTGCAATCACAACAACACCTTTGTTTATTGCATCAGTTACGGCAGATGTAATGGATGGAAATTCATCCGGTTTACCCTGTACGCCAAAACTCATATTTATTACACTTGCACCGTTTGCCGCAGCATAATTAACAGCTGCTGTAACTGCAGATGTCGTAAATATGGCAGCAGATCCGCTTTTAGGCTCATATCCGGCTCTGAGAGGCATAATCTTACATGTCCAGCTCATACCTGTCACACCGATATTATTATTTCCAACAGCTCCTATCTGACTTGAAACAAAGGTGCCATGACCTGCAAAATCATCGGGATTGCCATCGGCAGGGTCGTCATCTTCACCTGTGAAAACAAGTGATGATGATACATCTACAAAATCCCATCCTCTATAATCATCTATAAATCCATTATTATCGTCATCAATCCCATTTCCATTATAACCATTCGGATCGGGAGCCCATAAATCAGGATTGTTCCAGGGGTCATTAGAATTAATCCACATATTCTGGCTTAAATCAGAATGATTCCAGTCT
>JAKPQU010000396.1 GCA_029555925.1 Bacillota bacterium | reverse complement strand
TCATACCGGGCATACCGCCCATCATACCGGGCATACCGCCCATCATACCGGGCATACCGCCCATCATACCGGGCATACCGCCCATCATACCGGGCATCATTCCACCCATAAACGGATTTGCTCCTCCGCTCATCATCATAGTCATCATCTGCATCATCATCATCATCATCTGCATCATCTGCATCATAGGATTCTGCTGCATGCCACCCATAAAATTGCCTATGCAGTTACCCATCATACCTCCCATGCCTTCCATACCCGGCATCATGCCACCCATCATACCCGGCATCATGCCGCCCATCATACCCGGCATACCACCCATCATTTCCTGGCATGGACCTCCTGTAAGTCCCTGCATCATCTGCATTAACTGCATCATAGGATTCTGCTGCATCATTCCCATCTGTCCCATTACCCCTGCTCCGCCAAAGTAGTTATTTACAACAGTTGTTGAACTATTCGTATTTCCTATTCCTATACCCATTCTGTATACCTCCTTGATTGATTGATTCTTTGCTGAAGTTAATTATTTATTTACTAATATTATCACGTTTTTTTTATAAAAGTAAAGAGTTTATTTTTTAGATTTTTTTGATAATTTCTTATCTTCACTGCCTTTATAATCAGTTTTATAATAACGGCCATAGCCCGGTGATTACAACGAAGCATGAGAGCCTATACTCTCTTCACACTTCACTCTTCACTCTTCACGATTTTTAGATTTTTTTCGATAAATATTCTATTGCTTTTTGCAATTGCAGGTCATTACTTTCTTTTTTTATAATTTCATTCATCTTTACCTCTATATCAGGCTTAAGTCCTGATTTGTCTATATTTCTGCCAAGAGGTGTAAGGTAATATGATGTGGTTATTTTCAATACGCCGGATATGCCAAGAGGATAAATAGTCTGAACACATCCTTTCCCGAAGGTTTTGGTACCTATTAACACACCTCTTTTATTATCCTGAATGGCACCGGCAGTGATTTCCGATGCACTTGCACTGTATTCATTTACCAGAATGGCAAGGGGAAGCTTTGTGTCTGTTCCTTCTGACCTGTAAATAAGAGGGTAAGAACATTTTTCTTTTACCGTTACTATTTTACTGTCTTTCGGCAGGAACTGGCTGCATACACTGACGGCACTTTCCACATATCCGCCGCCGTTATTTCTTAAATCCAGGATATATGCCCTGGCTCCTTTTAATTTTAATTGTTCTATAGCTTTGATAAGTTCTGTTCCGGTTGTAATGCTGAAGGATCTGATTTTTATATAGCCTGTGTATTTATTCATCAGCCTGTAAGACACATTCTCTACATGTATGACTCTGCGGATAACGGTAATGTCTTCTGGCTCAGCTTCTCCTCTTTTTACTCTTAAAATTACCTCTGTTCCTTCCTGCCCTCTGACCTCTTTTATTGCTTCTTCGATAGATATGCCGGTACTATTAATACCATTGATTGCAATTATTATATCACCCGGTTCCAGACCTGCTTCATGGGCAGGACTATTGTCTATGACTTCAATGATTATCGGTCTTTTCCCGTTTTTTTTATTTAATTCCATAGAAATACCTATGCCGGAATAATCGTTCATATTAATAGACTTTACGAAATCTCTGTATTCAACGGGGTCCATATAATAACTGTAGGGATCATTTAATGCTTTAAGCATCCCGTCAATAGCTTCTCTGAGTATGTCTCCTGCAGGTAATTTCTCTGAAGCACATGAGGAAATGAGCTCATCGAGTCTGGAGGCAAAAAGCTTTAAGTCTTCTTCTTTATTGTCTGTTATTTTAATTGTTTTTATATCTGGAGAACATTTATTTTTTTTCAGGAATGATTTTATACCATCAAAAGCTCCTGTAAAGAGTTTCTGCCTGTTAATGTCTCCTGCAAAATGTCTTTCCGCAGATTTATAAATTTCTATGATAAGATCTGTATTTATGTGGCTGTTATCTTTTGCTGTAAGAGACCTGGACAATAGAAAAAATATTAATAATAAGATTAGTATTGTAGATTTCTTTAACATAATATCTTTCATCTGTCAAGCATTTTTACAGCATCTGAAGCCTATAGTACTTATACGACCTACATCGGGGGTGCAAAAGCCTCTTTTGCTGCATCTATAGGAATTCAGTTCTCTTGTAGTACGGGATACACCTCTGATTACCTTATATCTTCCTGAAGGAGGGCCCTGAGGGTTTCTTACATGACCATAACGATAATAGTAAAAATCATACCAGTCACTGCACCATTCTTCCACAGAACCGATCATATCCATTACACCGTAAAAACTGGTTCCTTCCGGGAATCTTCCTACCGGAAGGGTGCCATCAAAGTTTTGTTTTTTTCTTACATGTTCTTTTTTGTCCATAAAAGGATTATCACAGAAATTTTTATCCCATTTATTTCCCCATGGAAAAATTCTGCCGTCTGTTCCGCGGGCAGCTTTTTCCCATTCAGCTTCAGTGGGAAGTCGTTTTTCTGCCCAGTCACAGTAAGCTTTTGCATCTTCCCATGTAAGACATGTAGCGGCATGATCCATTTTCTGGTCGTACATGAAGCTCTGATCTATAACTCTTTTAAAATCACCTTTTACATGGTAATTTGTTGATTTTACAAAATCTATATATTGCCTTATTGTTACGGGTGTTTTGTCTATATAATAATCATTTACGTAAATTTTTCTTTTAGGTTTTTCTCTTAATTCTCCGTCCAGGTCTTCTTCATCACATCCCATCCAGAATTCTCCTGCAGGGATATACATCATTTCGGAATTGTCTTTCCCATGTCTTATGGATTTGAATTTTTTCTCAGCCATTTATATACAACACCTCTTTGTCAGTGAACAGTGATCAGAGATCAGTGATCAGTGAATACTGTCCGATTGTCATTCTTTATTTGTTATTTCTTATCTCTTACTCCTTATTTCATATTGTTCAGTTATCATTTTATATGAACACATCACAATTACCTGCTCACTGGTACCTGCTCACTGGTAACTGCTCACTGATTTACTTCCTGTCCAGTTCTGCAAGTACATTTAACATATACTCTTTTACCCAGGGATATACTTCTCTGTCTCTGGCTTTTTTTATAGATTCCAGGGCACTTCTGTCTCCGATTTTTCCGAGAGCGAAAGCAGCATTCCATCTGACCCATTCATTATCATGCCTTAAAGCTTTTACAAGGGGCTCCACTGCCTTTACATTTTTTATCCACCCGAGAACATAAGCGACATTTGCCTGAGCTTCTACGTTTGAATGTTTTATTTGATTCAACTCATCGATTAAATGCTGTAGCCCCAGTTCACCTATTTTTATAAGTGAATGCATTGCATTTTCCTGGACATCTCTGGAAGGATCACCTGTGGCTTTTATCAGGGCTTCTACTGCCTGTTTACCGCCTATTTTACCGAGAGCCAGTACAGCCATTTTTCTTGTAGTTTCATCATTACTTGCGGCACCTTTGACTACTTCATTAAGTTTAATAGTTCCCATACTGCAGAAATCTTTATATAATTTCTTTTTTTTATTACTGAGTTTTGTGTCAGGCAGTTCTCCACCTGATCCGACTAACTTCCCCAGAATGCCAAGCATAAAAACACACCCCTGTTCACTAAAAGTTACCTTTATAAGTATAGCAAACATAAATAAATATAGCAATACCTGCCCTAATCCTGCCCCATAATGTTTCTTATGGAATTGGCCAGATTATTCATTGTAAAAGGCTTCATAATGAATTCTCTGATACCAGTGCTCAGTGCCTGTTCTTTATTTACCTGTTCACTGTATCCGGTGCACAGTATTGCTGGTATATCACTTCTTATACTATTTAGCTTTAGACATAGTAGTCTGCCTGCCTGGTGTTCCGGAGAAAAAAATATCACGGCAGCACAGGTATATTTTATTGAATTATAATGTAAAGTAGCATGATATAAGCTGTAACTGTTATAAACGTTCCA
>JAKPQU010000393.1 GCA_029555925.1 Bacillota bacterium | reverse complement strand
CATTAATGGTTAATATATCAGCCTTTTCCATAGTTTCTCACCTTTTCCTATTATGATAAATAATGATTATCAGTGATTATCACTTTTTCTTATAATGAAAATCACTAAAAAGAAAAACCTGTGAAAAAGCTTAACTTAGAGCCTCTTCACAGGTTCATGTTATATTTCCACAGGAGAAAGGTAAAATCCTTCTTAATATCCATGGTACGGATCACAGGTGAATTTCTTCTTCAACCTTAACATTTCTTAACATTTCAATATGAAAATACCGCATTAAACCGGCTTATACTGCCATTCACAGGAATTTATATTATCATTCATAGGGTATGAACGCCGGTAATATGGCCTGTAACAGGTCTATATGTCCTCTGATTGCCGGAATTATGGCCTGTGGCATCCAAGAGAATAAGCCCGTTAATTTGAAACATGGCAGGGGTTCTGTCGGTGTTCAAGTTAAAACCACTAAAAAGAAGAGTCTATATATAAAGGTGCAGCCGGTGCAGGTTAATAAATATCATCAATAATAACTATGGTATGTTCATCTATATCAGGATAGTTTTCTTTGATGAATTCCTCCCCAGGGTGAAGGGTGATAAACTTAATCTTCTCTTTACTGATAATATGCTTTTCCTCTAACTTCTTCACTCTGGAAAGTAAATTTATAGTCATAAGATATCCTCCTCCTCTTCCTGATCCCAGTCATCCCATGTAAGCTTCATTAAAATAGGATGACCAAGAAGAGCTATAAAAGGATCATCAGCTTCATTACATTCTTTTCTTATCTGTTCTGCTTCTTCTTCTGATATTTCACCATTATCTATATGATCTTGTAAAGCAGCCCATTCAAAAGTTCCTTCTTCCCATGTTAACTTCGTTGCTTCTTCTTCTTCCTGTCTTTCTCTTATAATAACCTCAAGCTTCTTCAATCTCAGTAATAAGCTCATAACCATAAATCCTCCCTTTCAACGTATTGTTTTATAGCAGCACATATGGCGGTAAGAGGATCATTATATTTCATTAAGTCCTCATGAAAATCCCATTCCTTGAACCTTTGACGTAAAACAGGGCAGATTCTCCAGGCTGTTTTTTCTTTTACTATAACTTCAAGCTTTTCCAGTCGTGTTAATAGTTTCATGCTTCATAACCTCCGTCAATCAGGATCATTTATTCTTATATTTATAATCTGATCTCTTTCCGTAATTTCCTCTTTAGTGAACAGGTTCATATTCTCTTCAATCCATGTTTTTAAATCATCTATACTTTCCCATTGACCTTCATATTCATCAAATATTTTCTTTAATTCCTCTTCTTCTTTGTAATCATCAGGATCAACCTTCTGACTCCTGTTATTAAAACTCTTATCATTGGTTTTAAAACATCTGGCTTTTACCTGTTCAGGTTTTAACCTCGGTGAAAGAGGTTCTATAACTTGACCTTTACCATTATAAGTTATTCCGTTCATACCTGTAAGAGGATAAACAAGATCCCCTTCCTTGTATTCATTTTTCATATATGCAGGAAAGGTTAATTTCATATCCTTCCTTGTAATAGTTCCACAGATTAACATTA
>JAKPQU010000379.1 GCA_029555925.1 Bacillota bacterium | reverse complement strand
TATTAATTGCTTATGCTCAGGTCAGTAATAAGAAAGTGAAAAAAATATGAAAATTTTAATCTCTTTAATAGAACAGGCAGGGAAACAGGAACCGGACATAATGGTTCTGATAAATCAGATACCATTTTACTGGCGTATTACTGCAGTGGCTGTAGTGGTTTTAATAGCAGTAACCTTTATGATATTATTAAAAATGAAAATTGGTAAAACCTATAATTTTCAGAAGGTTTCAGAATGTATCCGCGCATTACAGGATAGCAGAGAGGACATAAAGGTGAGAGCCTGCTGGACACTGGCAGTTCACAAATCCCCCGAGGCAGAGAGAGCTTTACTTAATTCTCTTATGGATCAGAGCAAATTTGTAAGAGGTGCCGCTGCTTCTGCTATAAGCTCTTTAAAAAAAGAATCTTCAATTAAAGAACTGGAAGAGGCCATTAATGTAGAAACAGATGAATATACAAAATCACAGATGGAAAAAGCTATCAGGAGGATAATGGGTGAAGAGAGCATAAAGCATGACCTTGCAGAAAGTCTGGATGAAAAGGATATTGTTGTTGTAAAACCCAATCCTATATTTGACAGGCCACCAAAAGTCGATGAAGGGAAAAAAGGTGTAAAATCTCTCGACATTGAACGTTTAATATCTATGGAGAAAGAAACTCTTTCTCTACCTGCTGCGAAGGAAACTCAACAGATAATTTCTTTTGAGAAAGATATAATTTCATCGGAAGCAATGGAATTAAATATAGAAATAAGACCCAATACAGATGATGCCAGGGAAATATTAAGAAAATTTCAGGAAATAAATGCTAATAGTGAGAGTTTCAGTGTAACTGTTACATTCAGGGTAAAGTAATTGTTTCGTATTAATCAGTGAACGATGAATAGTGAGTGAAATTACCCGCTTCTATTCACGACTCACGATTCACTTACTGTGGTGAGCATAAATAATACATAAAAAAACTTCTGCCTGGCGGGCTCTGGAGAAGAAAAATTAGTTTTTTATATAGAATTAAAAATTAAATAAGGGCTAATTTATTGTCTGTAAAACAAATTAAATAAGGCAAATTATTTTTCTTCGTAAGAGCCTGTCAGGCAGAAGCTGATAAATGGATACTAATTTACCTGTAGCGGTACT
>JAKPQU010000367.1 GCA_029555925.1 Bacillota bacterium | reverse complement strand
GAACGGGTGCAGTAACGACAGTAAGTTGAACAGAAATCCGTTACAAGGAACAATACCCTATCAGGATAACGGTGAACCAGTCCCGGAACAGGACTCTGATGATCTTCACCGAGAGGATCTCCTGTTTCACCCATACAGTTGAAATATTCACTGCATATAGGCACAACAGAACGCCTTAAAGGTTGTAAGGGGTTAGAGACGTCAATGAGGCTGAGATAATAGGGAGTAATACTCACGGGTAGGGTACCTCTGTGATGTGCAATAGCACTGTATTCATCCTCGGAAAGAGAAATAATTCCTGCCAGAGTGTCAATATCTCTTATCCTGTTTCTTAACTGCCAGTGCCAGTCATTCCATTCCGCATTGCTGACGCCTGGAAAGAATTTTTTACGAAAAGCCTGGGTTTTCTGATTGCTTTTAAATCTTGGGAAGTGATGAACACTTTGCGATGCCAGGGGGGATTTTTTTACCATTTTAGAGAGAGTATTACGCAATATAAGAGGAACCGAATTATCTATGTGATCAGCAACGCTGACCATACTACTACCCGGAGGTTCAACATCCTCCATGAAGTGTGAGTCTTTGTCCATTTTTTTCCTCCTTAATAGAATTTTAGGATTAAAATTCCGAACTTTATTCAGCCTTACCAGGTTCTAGCGTTCATTTTCATTTAAATTTATTCAAGCTTTACTGACTTTTATTGTTTTCCTCAGTACCGCTACAGGAAATTAGCAACCATTTATCAGCTTCTGCCTGACAGGCTCTTACGAAGAAAAATAATCTGCCTTATTTAATTTGTTTTACAGACAATAAATCAACCCTTATTTAATTTTTAATTCTATATAAAAAACTAATTTTTCTTCTCCAGAGCCTGCCAGGCAGAAGCTTTTTATGGATACCCTTTTACCTGTTACGGTACTCAGTATGTCTGATTAAATTTTATTCTTTTGTATTTTTTTGACATCTAAAAAGTCGTTGATTTTACTTGCTTTTTCTCAGGTCTGACCGGCTAAAACCTCTCTGATTTGAGAGTATTATAACACACTTTATTGGTTTTTCAAGAGGTTTTAAATTTTTTTTTCAAATTGATTCTGAAAGTCAAGTAATAATAAAATTAAATACATTTACAATTACATGAAATTTAGAAAAACAGGAAGGATTTATAATTTTTAGCTGATAAAAGACAGTCAGTTGCTGACCCCTTATAAAGATAGTGTTTTTTTATGACAGGTAGATTCACTTTTGCTGGAAATTGCACTTAAAAATGTTCGTTAACATTCATAAATAATTGTAAAATTGATTTTTTTGCTCTGAAGAGATAGTTCTTTACCTGTGTCAGGTTTGTATTCATTATAGAAGCGATATTTTTATAATCAAGCTCTTCTATATAACGAAGCATAATAGCGGTTTTGAAAGGCTCTTCCAGGGAATTTACCAGCGATTGCATCAGAACTTTATCTTCCACATCTGCTGTCCAGTTATCTGCAAAATCTATTTCATTCATTTCCGTTTCACCGTTGAATTTATATTTTTTTGTCCCGTAAGTAATAGCTACATTGGATGCAATCTTAAATAGCCAGGAAGAAAAAGATATGCCTTCGACAAAACTATAGGTATCAAGGTATAACCATACTTTCAGAAAGGTTTCCTGGAGCAGTTCCATACTCGTTTCATAATCGCCGGTCATATTATATAAATGTTTCAGCACAGGTTTTTTGTAGTAATCCATCATATATTCAAAAGCATCTTTATCCCCTTCTCTTACGATTTTATTTATAACTCTTCTATCATCCAGATTATTATCTTTAGAAGCTGATATATATATGTCCTTTACATGCATATCTCCGGCTTCATACCGGCCTTTGAGGTGTTTAGCCAGAAATCTTTCCGCAACGGCATATAATTTGATACGATTTTTTTTCTTGACTATTTTATGACCTTCATCAGGGAAAACTATATGTTCTGCAGTAATTCCTTTAGTTTTTAAAGTGCTCACAATCCTGTAAGGTTCAGATGATTTAACTGTACGGCTTTTAAGTCCGTAAGCAATCATAAGCGGTATCTTTATATTATCCAGTTTATAACAAGGAGAGCGTGCCAGTAACAGGTCTCTGTCACTCTCAGGATCTCCTACCCGTTCAAGCATCTGTTTAACAGCATCTTTCCTGTATGAAGGTATTGCCTGAATTACAGTGGTAAGATCTCCGAAACATCCTACTGCTATGGCACAGCAAAAGAGATCAGGTGTAAAGGTTGCTCCTGCCATGGCGGCAAAACCTCCGTAACCATGACCGTATATGGCAATTCTGGCCGGATCCGCTATACCTTCTTCTATAACCCATTTAACTGCATCTTCAAGGTCTTCCTGCATTTTCCCTCCCCATTCCTTATTTCCCGCGTTCAGAAAATCCTTACCATATCCGGTTGAGCCCCGGTAATTAACCTGGAGACACACATAGCCTCTGTTTGCAATCCACTGAACAGTCGGATCATATCCCCACTTATCACGATACCATGGCCCGCCATGAACAAACAGGACTACAGGAAGTTTTTTCCTTGCGACACAGGGAGGAAAGGTCATATAACCGTGAACAGTCAGTCCGTCTCTGGAAGTAAAAGTTAGTTCTTCCATAGAAGCAAATGTATAATCATTTAAAGCAGGTCTGTCATAAAAAAGAAAGGCTTCTTTCTTTAATGCTCTGTTAAAGATATGATAGCTTACAGGGCCGTTATCCATATTAAAACTTAAGACCCATTTCTCATCTGCCCTGTCACGGCTGGTAATAAAAAAATCTCCGTCTTTCAATTTTTCTATAACAGTGAAATCTTCTTTTATGGAATCATCTAAAATAATCCATTCGTTTCTGAATTTATTAATAGAGACTGCCTGAACTGCCCAGGTATCCGGGTTGAACATGACCGGGTAAAATTCGTCTAAATAAGATTTATTTATCTGAGGGCTCTTAAGGCATGGATTTATATCATATTCAGGATCACAGGCTATAACATCTGCTTTTCCCGTATTTATTTCAACCCTGATCAACCGCGTTGTATTACAATTATGGGCATCTATCATATAGATATAATTATTGTCTTTTGAACATCTGATACACCTGCTCATAGCCATGTCATTGATATTCCATCTGACAAGGCTCTTCCATTCATCCCGGTCACCGTGTCTTACTATAAATTCCATATGGTTATCATCGTTAACCAGTATTATTCCTATGACATTTCGTTTATTATCTACGAGCCAGTCATATATATTACCGGGATTCTCATAAAGGAGGGTAATATTATCTGAAGCTAAATCAATATGATACAGATGGGCCGTATTGTTTATAGCCATTGCAGCTATCAATTGATCAGGAAAATCTTTATGATAATCAAAATTTATAAATCTTAATTTTTTA
>JAKPQU010000349.1 GCA_029555925.1 Bacillota bacterium | reverse complement strand
ATCCCAGGGCGTTTAATTAAACGCCCCTACTCACGACTCACGGCTCACGACTCACTCTTCTCCTTTTCTATAAGCCACACAAATACATCTTCAAGACTTGGAGTAATCTTTTCAAGACTTTCTATTTCACATATTTCCTCAATAGCTCTATTGAGTCTCTCTGGAGTCATATTTTTATCTTTCACAATTATATGAACAGAATGACCGAAAAGAGCAGCATCGGCAATTGTATCCATTTGTTTCAGTCTTCCAAGTATAGAAGTCGGGTTAACACAGTCAAGAGAATAAATATCATAGGGAAAATATTTTTCTTTTAATTCCATAGACGTTCCCAGAGCTATAATTTTGCCTCCGTACATGAGAGACATTCTGTCACAGTATTCTGCTTCATCCATATAATGAGTTGTTACAAATACCGTTACTCCGTGACCTGCCAGATCATATATAAGTTCCCAGAAATCCCTTCTTGCTATAGGGTCTACTCCTGAGGTAGGTTCATCGAGAAAAAGTATTTGAGGTTCATGGAGAATTGCACAGCCAAGAGCAAGACGCTGTTTCCATCCTCCTGAAAGGACAGATGTAAGGGATCTTCTCATATCCGTAAGACCTGCCATAGATAAAACCCAATCCATTCTTTCTTTCTTTTTTTCCTCTTTTATATTGTATACTCCGCTGTAAAATCTTATATTTTCTTCTACTGTTAAATCCTGGTAAAGAGAAAATTTCTGTGACATATATCCTATTATTTTTTTTATCTGTTCACTTTCCGTAAAAATATCATATCCCCCTACCCATCCTTTTCCTCCAGTAGGAGTAAGGAGACCGCAGAGCATGCGGATAGTAGTGGATTTTCCTGCTCCGTTGGGGCCTAAAAATCCGAAAATCTCACCTTTTTTCACTGAAAAATTTACATTGTTTACAGCGACAAAGGAGTCGAATTTCTTTGTAAGGCTTTCTGCTGTTACGGCAAATTCATTCACAGATAACAGATAAAGATTTTACTTATTTAAAAATCCTGAATAAGGAAATCTTTTTCCTCCTTCTTCTTCCACAAGATTTATAAAGCAATCTTCAAGGGAAGGTTTTACCTGTCTTTTTTCATATATTTGAAGTTCGTTATCTTCCAGCTTTTTCCAAATTTTATCCCATTCTTTAAAATATTTTTCGAGCATTACATGGAGATATTCTCCGAAAATCTTGCACTTCATGATAAGAGGCTCTTTATTCAGAATATCCTTTGCTTTTCTGTTATCAGAAGATTTTACCGCCATCAGCATAAATGGAAATTTTTGCGCCATTCCTGACGGCGTGTCCTGTAAAAGGAGATTTCCTTTATGAATAAAACCTATCTTATTTGCTCTTTCTGCTTCATCCAGATACGCAGTAGAAACAAATATTGTTACCTCTTCCTGAAGCAGTTCATATAAAATTCCCCAGAATTCCCTCCTGGATATGGGATCAACACCGTTTGTAGGTTCATCAAGAAATAGCACATCAGGTTTATGGATGAGCGCACAGGCAAGACCAAGTTTTTGTTTCATACCTCCTGAAAGATTGCCTGCAAGACGTTTACGAAAAGGTTGCATCTGACTGAAAGACAGGAGTTTTTCCATAAGACCCGGCCTTTCTTTATAAGGAATAGCATAGAGATCTGCATAGAAAACCATATTCTCCTCTACCGTAAGATCTTCATAGAGCCCAAACCTCTGTGACATATAGGCAATATGTTCCCTTAAAGACTCACCTTCAGTTCTTATATCAAAACCTGCCACTCTGGCTTCTCCTTCTGTAGGATCCATAATGGCAGTGAGCATTCTCATAGTGGTAGTTTTACCTGCTCCGTCAGGACCTACGAGAGCAAATATTTCTCCTTTCTTTACAGAGAGAGATAGAGAATTTACCGCTGTAATTTCATTAAACTTTCTTGTCAGGTTAATAGTTTCTATCATCATATTTCATCAGACAAATAATCTCTGCTTACAAATTCCTTAAATTTATAGTAGCTGTCTTCAAGTTTTTTTATAAGTAAAGAAATCTCTTCACGACTTTCTTCTCCTGATTTTTTTTCTATTTCAAAAGCATTGGAAGCCACCTGAGAAGCACTGACATTTCTCGCCGATCCTTTGATGGTATGGGCTGTAATCTTCAGACGTTCTCTGTCATTATTATCGAGAGCTTTCTTTAATTTATCAAATTGAAGAGGGCCATTACTGATAAACAGTTCTACTATATCATGTATCAAATCTTTATCTCCGCTCAATCGTTTCATTATTTCAGATTTATTAAAAATTTGTTCTTCACTTTCTTCCTGAATAGAAAACTTCCCGGCCTGTTTACCTTGTTTACAATTTTCAATGGCTTCAGATAATGTCTCTTTATTCACAGGTTTATGTATATAACCATTCATACCTGTACTGAAACAGGCATCTCTGTCTCCTTCAATCCTTCCGGCAGTCATGGCTATTATAAAAGGCTGTTTTTCCTTCGGGAAAGATTCCCTTATATGTTTTGTTACTTCAATACCTGTCATATCCGGCATATAAATATCCATAAATATAATATCATAAAATTCTTTTTCTAAAGCGTCTATCACTTCCCTGCCATTCTTTACAGCATATGCTTTACAACCAATTTTATTCAGCATGGCGAGAATTATCTTTCTGTTAAGAACATCATCTTCTGCCAGAAGTATTTTTATATTATCCATAAAATTGCTCCTTTTAAGGAGTGAGTAGTGAATAGTGAGCAGTATCCTGTTCTTTTCACTTTTCACTCTGATTAAATTCCATCTAAAGACGAAGGATCAAAATTTTCTTTCAACAGACCTGTCGCCCTGAGGAGATCCAGTTTTGCCACATAATAATCAAATATAGATTGAACTTTGCTCACCTCTGCATTTATAAGAACCAGTTGTGCCTGGTTTACATCTATAAAAGGGCTTATACCTTCTCTGTAACTAATCTGAGCGACTCTGAAACTTTCCTTTGACGATTCGAGATTTTTTTCCACTTCCAAAACCTTTTTGGAACTGCTCTGAAAATTTAGAAAAGATTTCTGCACATCAAGAGTTATTTTTTTCTTCACATCTGCTTCTCTGATCGTAACTTTTTCATATTTCGCTTCTGCTTCATCGACATTTCCCCCTGTTTTAAATCCGTCAAAAATATTAAACTGTGCACCTACCGTGCCAACCACTGTATTGTTCATGGAAAGAAGGGAATTTCCATAGGGGGTATAATCTAATTTCAGGAATAGAGACGGGTACCATGCACTCTTTGCAAATTCTGCTGCATAATAAAGAGATTCTTTAGTTTTTTCTATTATTCTTATTTCAAGTCGTTCATTCATGGCTTCCTGCTGACATTCTTCGAGTGTTACATTCCATTCTTTATAAACATAATCTTCACTCAATTCCAGAGGTGTAGTCAGAGGCATCCCCATGGTATCATTTAATGAAGACAGAGCAATATTAAAATTATTAGTTGCATCTAACAGCTTAATCTCAGATTCTGATAATTGAGCATCGGCTTTAAGCACATCTGCTTTTGCCGCAGTACCCGCATCGAATCTGCTTTTAGCAATATCTAACTGCTCTTTACTTAATTCTACGGATTCCTCTGCCACATGGACAAAATGTTTCCACCTGAGTGCATTAAAATACGATATTGTCGATTTATAAATAACATCCTGTGCTGTTTTTGCTTCATTTATTTTATAACCTTCCAGATTCGCTTCTGCCTGAGAAGATAAACTTGAGATTCCTCCTCCGTCATAAAGAAGATATTTCATTGTAAAGGTTACATCATGCTGGTTTTCATCTATAAGTCCCTCTGAAACTATGCCCGGTATAGTAATTTCAGGAACTTCATTTCTTTTACTGTATGACGCGGTAGCGGAAAGTGACGGAAAAAGTCCTGCTCTCGCCTGCCTGAACTGTCCTTCAGCTGCAGATACATCGGCAATGGCTTCTTTCAGAGTCAGATCTGTCGCAAGGGAATTTTCTATACATGTTTTCAGATCTATTTTAAGAGGTGTTTCCTGGGCTGACAGCGAAGTAATTAAAAATGTATAAAAACATATTATAAAAAGATATTTTGTAATTCGTGACGCGTGACGGGTGACGCGTGACGGGTAATACATAATTTCGCTCACTCTTTACATCTCACTTTCCAATATGAAGATAACTGTTCGTTCCCGCGTTACGCGTTACGCGTTACGCATCACGATTTTGATATTAAAATTTCCACATCTGCCGGCATACCCGGGATAAGTTTCTGCTCTTTATTATCTACCTTTACCCTGACTTCATAGGTAAGAGTTACTCTGTCTTTCTGAGTCTGTATGGTTTTCGGTGTAAACTGTGCTTCCGAAGCTATATAACTCACATAACCGTTAAAAGACTTATCCGGCCAGCTATCAACCGTTACAGAAGCCTTATCATTCAGGGCAATCTGACCGTATTGATCCTCAGGAATATATACGGAAATCCATATATCATTCAGATCGGCAAGTTTAAGTATCGTACTTCCTGCCGGAATGACTTCACCGATTTCTGCTACTTTTAATTTTACAGTACCATCGATAGGAGATTTTACTATAGAATTTTGAAGCTGTGTTCTGGCAAGCTTCAGTGCTGCTTCTCTCTGTTTGACAAGTGCTTTTGCTCCTTCTACATCTTTGTTCTTTACCTCTACCATCTTCCAGTTATCCCTGGCAAGTTCATAATTGGATTTTGCCTGTTCCAGCTGTGCTTTTGTCACTGTTATCTGTTGCTCTTTTATCCGGTTCTGCAAAAATCCCGCACTGGCAAGTTCAAGAGCAGCCCTCGCCTCTTCTACCTGTTTTTCTGCTATAGAAAATTGCTGTTTTTTCATTTCTACAAGTGATTGTGTAGATTCTGCAGCTTTAAGACCTTCCTGTGCCTGCAGTACCTGCTGTTTTGCTATTTCTATTTCCTGTGCTCTCGGACCTTCCTGGACAAGGCTCAAATTCTGCCCTGCTATATTAAGAGAACTTTCTGCTGATGTATAAAGATTTTTTGCCCTGTCAAGCTGTTGAGCCGGTATTACACCTTCATCAAATAATTTCTGTGCTCTTTCCATATCTTTTTTGACATTTTCATAATTTGCAAGAGCCTGCTCATAGGAAGATCTGGCCTGAGATCTTTCCTGCGGTCTCGCACCTTCAAGGAGAATATCCAGTTTTTTCTCCGCAGCCTGAAGTGCTGACCGGGCCTGTTTTATTCTCGTCTCACTGTCTGTTATCTGGGCAGAAAGAGCTTCTCTGGCCTGATTATAAGTGTCAATGCTCTCTTTAAGACGGAGCTGCGCCTGTTGTAGTTGCGTGTCTGTCTGGGTCACCTGCAGATCTGAACCTGATACAGCCTGATCTACCTGGGCCTGAGTTGCATCTATAGAAGCTTTACTTACATGTATCTGAGTTTCAGTCTGAGATTTCTGAAGTTCTGCCAGCTTTACAGCCTGAGTTAATTGAATCTGTGCAGATTTAAGGGCAGCCTCCGATTGTTCTGCCTGATGGGTCAGTTCGTCCCTGTCAAGCCATATAATCTCCTGACCTTTCTTCACCCTTTTTCCTTCTTCTATAAAATTCTCAACTCTCCCCGGCACTTTCGCAGCCATATTTATTTCAGTAGCCTCTACGGTACCTGAAGCCCTGATATTTCCATTCCTCTCCTTACATCCTGACTGAAAAAACACAAACATTACTATGATAAAAATGAAATGATATTTCATAAAAACCTCCTGACATCAGATGAGTTCTTTCTCCCTGATTCTTAAAGCAAATTTTTTTACTATTCCCATACCGCTCATCAGTTCTCCAAGTTCCTGGGAAGGTACATCTGCCAGTATCTGTTTCCATGTTTCTCTTTTAGCCTCTCTGAGATCATCCAGTTTCTTATGTCCCTCTTCTGTTAATCTGATATAAACAATTCTCCTGTCTTTGTCTACCCTGTATCTTTCCACTAGATGAGCTTTTATGAGGCCATCTATTATGTAAGTAGCTCCACCGGGAGCAATAGATAATTTTTCAGATATATCTTTCATTTTAAGCCCTTTTTTAAACTCCAGAAGTTTTAAAACTTTAATATGAGACAGGGTCAAATGCTGAGCTGTCTTAACATGGCTTATTATAAGGTAAAACATAACATCACCGATTTCAACGCAGGAATCGGTTAAAAGCTTAACAAGTTCTTCGTTCTTCATAGTAAAAACCTTCAATTTTTTAATAATTTAAAATTTAAAATATTCAATTTTTGAATTATATCATATAAATAATTTAATTACAAGATTTTTATATAAAAAACTTTCATGATATTTGCCGGGAATGATATAATATAAATAATTTACAGTGTGTTTCATAACTTAGTACCGTAAAAGATAAATTAGTAACCAAAATCTTATATATCGTGACGCGTAACGCGTAACGCGTGACGGGAGCAAAAACGTTATGTATAAATATGATACATAATTTTTTTGGATACCTTTTTACCTTGAGCGGCACTTAGTACCGTAACAGGTAAAAGGGTATCCATAAAAAGCTTCTGCCTGGCAGGCTCTGGAGAAGAAAAATTAGTTTTTTCTATAGTATTAGAAATTAACCAGTGGTTAATTTATTGTCTGTAAAACAAATTAAATAAGGCAGATTATTTTTCTTCGTAAGAGCCTGTCAGGCAGAAGCTGATAAATGGTTACTAATTTACCTGTAGCGGTACTTAGG
>JAKPQU010000348.1 GCA_029555925.1 Bacillota bacterium | reverse complement strand
AATTAGTTTTTTATATAGGATTAAAAATTAAATAAGGGCTAATTTATTGTCTGTAAAACAAATTAAATAAGGCAAATTATTTTTCTTCGTAAGAGCCTGTCAGGCAGAAGCTGATAAATGGTTACTAATTTACCTGTAGCGGTACTGAGTATAGGCATGTAATAAAGTTTTTGCTCCGGTCACGCGTTACGCGTCACTAGAGAAGTATTATGTATTATTTATGCTCGCCACAGTGAAAGGAGTTTATATTTATGAAGAAAATACTTTTTATATCAGCACTTATTATGTTTTTACTCTTTAGTCTCCCCGCCTTTGCCGATCCCTTTTCCGATGTTCCATCGGGCCACTGGTCCTATGATGCAGTGCAGATACTTGAAGAAAAAGGACTTGTAGAAGGTTATCCCGATGGATTGTTTAAAGGCGATAGACCTATGACCCGCTATGAAATGGCCATGGTAGTGGCAAGAATTGTAGCAAAACTGGAACAGGTTCAGGCATCTATCCCGGAAATGCCGGATCTCTCGGTTTATGCTACAAAATCCGATATGGAGATACTGGATAAACTGCTCAAAGAATATAAAAAGGAACTTGATGCTCTCGGAGTAAGAGTCAGTAATATTGAAGATACTATGGGAAAACTGACTTCAAGAGTCTCTGACCTTGAAAGAATAAAGGTCAGCGGAACATTCAGCAATGTATTCTGCACAATAGGGTATTCTCCCGGAGCGAGCAATACGGCAGGCCCCGGCACACCGAGCGGTAATCACGATGGAACAGGGCCGTCTGTCATACCGGATCAGGATAGATACTTTCTTGGTAGAACCATGTATCAGGGAAGTGCCGTAACTTCAAAACTGGATCTTACCGTAACTGCAAAGATAGCGGATAACATTAAGGGAGGCGGAGATTTTGTAGCCTGGAGCGGTTTTGGGGAGAAAGGCCTTGCAGAGTGGGATGGTCTCATGCCCCCTTATAACCCTCTCGGCTCAGGTTTTGCCGGCGGCACAAATTATAAAGTTGATCTTGCAACCCTGTGGTTTAAAACAGAAGGAGACTGGAATATATCCGGTAAATTCGGAGACTACAGATTGAGCAAGGTATCCAAGAATTTATTTGCCGGCCCGAGAAGCCTTTATGTTTACGGAGGAGCTTTATTACTGCCGATAAACGGGATCAATGTTTCAGGAACTCTTTATAAAACAGTGGATATAGAGGCTTTTATGGCAAGAAATATAAATGCTTCTATAAACTTTGATTATCCTTCCCCTGTAAATCCACTCTATTATTACGGAGGGCCCGGTTATAGCCAGAGTAACTGGTCATGGTATCCTCTTGCAACCCCTTATAATAACGGAGCAGGAGCATCTCATGTTTATTCTTATGAAAAAATAAGCCCTGGACAGTATGATAATTATCTGTACGGTGTTTACGGAGGATACAGTTTCCTTGAAGGGAAAGCCCGTGTGGAAGGCGGATATCTTAACCTTTTTGAAGATTTTGCATCCAACCCAGATGTAGCATCAGCCAGAGTTAATCCTAAAGGTGCGTACTATTACGGTGTTAACGGTTATTATACAACAGGTGAAAAAAATAAAGTAAAAATTTCAGCCGAATTCAATCAGACCAGTTTTAATTATAATCTTCGTGATAAGACTCATGTAACGCAGAAAGGGAGCTATTTCATCGTGGGAGCCGATGTTGATATGGAGCCAGTGAAATTCTCAGGAAAATTTATCAGGATAGATGCGAATTATGATCCTTTCAGTTACCATTACGTATGGGATAAGGTATACCTGGACGGCCATCATGATAGCTGGACAAACTGGAAATACGGAAGTTTTGAAAATGGCACAAGATGGGGTAAATATCGCCCTAACAGAATAGGATTTAATGCCGGTTTTGACTGGTTTTTCGGAGAAGAAAAAGAAGGTCAGGCTTATGTCGATTATACCTATATAAAGCAGCTTCATCCCACATTAATTACATCGGATGAGAATTCTTTCCAGAAATACGACCTCCTTACAGGCCTCCCTGTAGCTGATACTATAGGAGCAAATATATATGGGAATCAGGAATCGTTAAATATGTTTACCGTAAACGACCCTGCAGAGGGAAAGGAATATCATATAGGAGTGGGCGGTAAATATACATTTAATAAGAAGTTACATATATGGGGCATGTATGACAGATATAATTTCAGCCGTGATTTCACCTGGGTTCATCTGAATGCAGCCAATCAGGCATATAACCATGATATTACTATGAGTTTTGTCTATACCGGTGTTACCTATGATGTGACAGATAAATTCTCAGTCCAGGGTAATTTCGCCTATGCCAAAGGCGCAGGAGTGGAGGAAAAAGGTACTTCAATGGACTTCAGACAGGTTATTCCGGGAGTCAGCCTCAGATATGCCTTTAATGACAGCAGCGATTTTATAGTTGATTATAAATACTTTAATTATGTTGATAATATAACGGCAGGTGCGAAAGATTATAATGCAAACAGGTTAACTACAAGACTTGTTGTGAAATTTTAATGTAAAAAACATCTGAAACTATCTCCCTCTATGGTCGCTCCATAGAGGGAGATTTTTATTGTAAAAATCTGAGTGCCGATCCAGATAAGTTCGTAACCATTTACGGCACTTAGTACCGTAACAGGTAAAATGGTATCCGTAAAAAGCTTCTGCCTGGCGGGCTCTGGAGAAGAAAAATTAGTTTTTTATATAGAATTAAAAATTAAATAAGGGCTAATTTATTGTCTGTAAAACAAATTAAATAAGGCA
>JAKPQU010000340.1 GCA_029555925.1 Bacillota bacterium | reverse complement strand
GCTGCAAAAACTGATCCTCCTTGCAGCAGTATTCCCTTCAACTCTTCGGATACTTTTTTTAGTTCGTTATCATCCCAGTACTCGGTATATTTTATATCTTTAAGGATAACTCTGCCTTGTTCTTCACGCCATGCTTTTTCTATCTCTTCGTACCGGTCAAAGCCGCTGAGAAAATCTTCTGTGATCTCATCATAAGAGATCTCTCTGTACTCTATTCCCTTGCCACCGTTTAGATACAGTTCGGCGCGACAAAGCACATTACGTGAATTGCTATAAGTAAGCAGATTATATATTTCTTCAAAGCCTCCCCATCTGAAATCGGCTATCTCGCTTGGCTGAACTGTAACCTGTTGCCCGCCGGCATTGGCTATGTAAAAAGTTACTTCCTTGTGGATATTTCCGCAGAGTATATATCTTTCATATGCAGTGAGATCGTCCCTTATGCTTATCTTAATGCCTGTTTCTTCAAAAACCTCTCTGATAGCAGTCTGAATACCTGTTTCACCTTTCGTGGCATGCCCTTTTGGGAATCCCCAATGCTTTTTTGTAGTTTGGCTTTTTACTGCAAGATACTCGGTTTTTCCATTTGTTATTCTATATATAACAGATCCGAACGATCTCTCGGGTTCACTCACTTTTATCTCTCCGTTCACAGATAGAATTTTTTATTATTTCCTGAAGAAAATCATTTTCTTCTTTTATTTC
The DNA here is from genome assembly GCA_029555925.1 of Bacillota bacterium. The sequence continues at coordinate 10,110 of JAKPQU010000340.1, read as the reverse complement.
CTCAGTCAGCCTTACTGCTGCCGTTATTACTTCAAACTCTAGCAGTTGTTCAATATCCATACTGTTTTTCTTAATATAGGCCTTAAGATAACAGCTGTGAAAATCATTGTGTTTCATTATTTGCGTTATACTGTAAAAATCTATACCCAGCCGGCTCAGATAGGCACGCAGCATAAGAGATGTTCTTGATACATCCGCACGTACGTCACCAATCAGAGCATTTGCCCAATCTACTATAAAAGGCCCGTTTTCAGAAATTATTATATTTCCAGGATGAAAATCATAATGGCATATTGCACATGAATCATTTATTATTTCTGTTTTTTCCAGTGCGTACTCCCTTACTCTGTCATTAAGCTTTTCACTTGAACTTATTTTATTTTTAATCTCTTCTTTCAGATTTGGTTTCAGCGATGAAACTGCCGTATGCATCTGATATTGTATCTGAGCAAGCATATCAGCATAGTAGCTTTGTTTTTCAGGTTCACATGCTATTTTTTCCATCATTGTAGGTCCGGTAATTCTTTCATATACTATGGCTTTACTTCCTTTTATGTCAATAATATCAATAAGCTTGGGACTTCTGATACCTTCAAGTCCGTTGATAATCTTACTGTTTTTTCCCTCACTGCCAATATGAAAATCAGATTTGAATATTTTTATTACACATTCTTTCCCATACTCATAAATATCGGCTGTTCTGCCTGTGCCTATACACCTTCCTATATGCATTTGTGCCCTACATAAAGGAAATGTTCACTAGTTCCGAAAAGATTGCTGTCCTGACCAAGTTCATAGCATATCTCCAGCCATTTCTGATAATTTTCCTTGTCAAGGACATTCACTTCGTTTTCTTTTGAGCAGAGTATATTTTCGACTCCGACAAATGCAAGCTCTTTAAGACCGGCAGCAGCCATAAATTTTCTTGCTTCATCTGGTGCCCAAAAATAAGCCGTAGTAAAACCTTCTTCGGGCGTGTTGGCACCATCCTTCAAATACTTCATGAGCTGATACGTGTTGTCAATATGATGAACTCCCTTCAAATAATCTTGAATCGGCGCATATTTTGATATAAATGATGCGAACATCATTCCTCCAGGTTTGAGATGACTAACTGCCTGATTAAGAACATTCCTTCTTTCATTCTCATCTATAATATGATACAAAGGTCCCATAAGAAGTATTACATCAAAGTCATAACTGTATCCGCTCAAATCTTTTGCATCTGCATGAATGAACTCCATAAGCTTAACTCCTTGGTCTGAGCATTTTTCCATTGCAGTCCTGATATTTTTGGCTGATATATCTAGCAGTGAAACATTATGTCCCTTTTCTGCAAGATATATCGAATACCTTCCTGGACCGCCGCCGATATCAAAGATCTTCAGATCGGTGCCTTTGATATAATCGTCCATATATTTTTTTGTAATATCAAACTCTATCCTGTGTCTGGAAAGTCTTTCCCACTCATCGTAACAGTTATCGTACCATTCCTGTACTTTACTCATAGATATCCCCCCGGCATAGTTTGATAGCTCATCTTAACGCTTTTACCTCTTTTATATGATTTTCAAAATTGCTTTCATTGAAGATCTTTATCCCATTTTTATCCAAAAGCTCTGCAGTTACACCGTTTCCGAAAATTATTTTCCCGCTGAAGGTACCATCATATACTTTGCCAAACCCACATGAAGGACTTCTTTCTTTAAGCACGGCATACGGACATTTAAAAATCCTGGCAACTTTTAGTGTTTCCTGTGCACCTCTTAAAAAGTTTTCCGTGACGTCTTCCCCAAAAACCGTAACAACTTTTCCTTCTTTTATTTCAGCAGGATTTCTGGGAGTTTTTAAGCCTCCATAGACTTCCGGACAGACCGGAATAACATTAAGCTTTTCCGTCAAATCCAGGACTTTTGAGTTAGGTTGACCTTTTCCATCATATCGGCAGTTAATACCCAGCAGACATGCGCTTACAAGTATATTCATGGTTTCTCCTTTATCTGAGTTTTTCAAGATATATAGTATATTATAACTTTTTTCCTCCAATTCATCAAAAAACTTCCTCTTAAGAGGAAGTTTTTTATATCGTTTTGTTCAGAACCATAACTATAAGCACACATGTAATAAGTACAAAGACCGAAAAAAAGGCAACTCCTGTGTTTATCTTTTTTTCTGTTTTCACCTGTCCTTCAGAAATCATCTTAGTCTGCCTTAGAGCCGCTACCACAGGTTTGTAAAGAATAAGGACTAAGGCTGTATTGATCCCGCTTTTTAAAAGATTGAACGGCAGAAAAGCAGGCAGCAGAAGCTTGGCAACCGCTTCCCGCGGATAGTTCATATATATTGGGGTTATAAGATAATTCCATAAAAGCATAACAATAGTCATTGCAAGACTTGCGGTTACAAGACCTGCTATTGCACCTCTGACAGTCTGGTGTTTTTTATATATATAAGCTGCTGTACAGGCAAAAGCACATGTGGATATAACGTTCATTATAAACCCTATCACTCCTGTACTGCTTATGGTAATCATTTCCAGGAGAGAAACCACCACTGATACAAAAAGGGCAGTCATAGGCCCAAAGATAAAACCACCTATGGTAATAATTACATCCTTGGGTTCATACTTTAAAAACAAAACAACAGGCACCCGTGCAATAAAAACAGATGCATATGAGAGTGCGCACAACATGGCTGCCGCAGTCGTCCACCTTGCTTTTTCATTCATTTCAGTACCTCCTAAAATAAATTAACACCTGAAAGATTGATTGTCTTTCAGGTGTTAAAATTATAAGAACCCGTCTTATCTGCCGCCGCCCACGCACTGAACGCTAACGATCACTGCCCAAGCTTGAGCTTTTAACACATCTTCTTTCATCCAGACTTTACTGTCGGTTTTGGAATTTCACCAAATCCTGAGCTTACGCTCCTGCGCTCTAAAGCGCTCGCGGACTTTACCGCCGATCGGGAATCTCACCCTGCCCTGAAGACAAATCTTTATTCAAATGTCAGATTTATTATAACGCGGCAGAATATTTTTGTCAATACTTTGTGCAATTAAAAACAAAGTATTAAAAGTAGATACGCCACTTATTATAGCATTAACCGCAATTAGCAGAACATAATCAGCCATAATTGCCTTAGAACCGTATCAGAAAATATTACTTCAATAAGTGTGATATAATATACTTATAACTTTCTGTGAGGTGAAAAAATGTTTGGTGGATCAGATCCTTTCGGTTCTTTCGGTATGTTTAACTTCATCTTCTACGGAGTGTTTTTCCTGATAATAGGAATGTTTGCCGTTATCCTTATAAGTATTGTTGTCGGTTGGTTTAAAAATCAGAGGAGTCCTCTTATAGAAGTACAGGCAAAAGTTGTTGCCAAGAGAGATCACACCTCCATCCATTCAAGAAACAGGTCATCATCTTCTTTTAATACTTACAGTTCATTTACAACCTATCATGTTACCTTTCAGTTTGATACCGGTGACAGGATAGAGCTTAAAGTACCGCATGATGAGTTCGGACTTCTTATCGAAGGTGATAGTGGAAAACTAAAGTTTCAAGGCACCAGGTTCATACAGTTCGAAAGATTATAGCTTACTAAAACTCTTTTTTACAGCTTATCCATAAAACCTTTCAAATACTCATTGACAGATCTGTTCATTTCTTCAGAAAAATCCGATTGGTACTTACGTTCAAAAAAAGCTTTCATCCAACTGTCAAAATCGCGTCCCCTGCGCCTGAACTCAGTCATGTTCTCCCATTCTTTCCTGCTTAGACTCCTGTAATTATCCTCATATACAACACAGTTCAGGGGAAATCTGTTTTTTGGAGCTTCAGCTCTACTTTTTGGATACCCAAATACAAGCAGGCTCACGGGAACAACTATCTTCGGAAGATTGAACATTTTTTGATGTACTTCCTTGTGTTCAAGAATATCTCCTATATAGCATGACCCTATTCCAAGGCTTTGGGCGGCTATTACCGCATTTTGTGCGGCTATCATGGTATCCTCTACGGCAAGAAGAAAATCTCCTGGCCCGGGTTCTCGCGGACAAAGGTTTGCAAGCTTATATGCTTCATACCATTTGAACTGGTCAGCACAAAAGAGCAAAACCCACGGAGCCTGTGCAATAAAAGGCTGATGATCACAGCTTTCAGCTAGAATATCTTTTTTCTCCTGATCATTTACTTCAATTATGGTATAAAGCTGCTGATTTCCTGCTGTAGGCGCTGCCATTGCCATATTAAGAATAACTTCTTTTATGTGCCGCGGTATCTTTTCTTCTGAAAAAGCTCTCACGGAAGCTCTACTTTTTAGACATTCAATAACCTGATTCATAAAATCTTCCCCCTTTTAATAATTAAACTTGTTATGACCTATCAGCCGTTTCCTGTTCGATAGAACTGTCAATGGTTTTCTTAAAAAAATCATTACGCACGGAAAGCTCCCGGACTGTTCCACAGTCTTGTATTTTCTCATAATCCATGACTATTACATTGTCACAGAGTTTTATTTCATCAGGATTATGAGAAACAATCACCATTGTCACTGAGCCTTTCATCTTTTCTATATTTTTTATTATTGTATCCCTTGTTATTTTATCCAGACCAGTCGATGGTTCATCAAGAACAAGCAGCTTAGGTTTGCGTAGAATGGCTCTGGCAAGCGCTATCCTCTGTTTTTCACCTCCGGATATCGTAGAGCCCATATTTCCGATATTGGTATTAATTCCATACTCAAGTCTTTTTATAAACTCTTCAAGCTCACACACCTTTATTACATTCATAATCTCATGCTCGGTAACATCTTCGGAACCATAGGTTATATTATTTTTGAGCGAATCGTTAAAAAGAAAGACATTCTGTCCCAAAACGCCTATCTGATGACGATAATAATCAAGGTCAAGCTCCTTTATATCTGTTGAATCCAAAAGAACTTTTCCCTCTGTGCATGTATACAGCCCGCATAACAGAGAAATAACTGTACTTTTCCCGGAACCGGACGGACCAACTATTCCAAGAGTACTATTTTTTAAAGCTTTAAAGGATACATTCTTTATTCCTCTGGAACCTTCTTTATACATAAGAGTTACATCTTTAAACTCTATATTTCCTTCAATTTCTTTTTTTATTTTACTGCTGTTGTTTTCACATTGCAGCTGCATAAAGTTCCACAGGCGGTCTAGTGCTGCGCTTCCTTGGGAAATAAAAACTGATCTTTGCATTATATTGTTTATCGGTCCGAAAAGCATACCCGCAAATGCGTAGAAAGATATAAGCTGTCCCAGGCTCATACTGCTTTTTACTGTCATGTAGCTCCCTATTCCAAGTATTATGACAGGAATGATTTTAGTAATGAAGGATGTGAGCTGAACTCCAATTATTCCTACCTTTCCCATTTTTATAGTGTCTGCGTATACACTGTCCATATGCTTTTTATACACTTGCAAATGCTTTTTTGAAGAAGCAAAAAGTTTTATGGTACTTATGCCGTTTATCATCTCAATAAGAACACCGTTCATTTTTTCCTGTCCCATAAGGTTGTCTGACATCAGTTTTTTCGTTCTTTTTGACACATATCTGTTTATTATGGCATATACGATAAGCGCCCCCGCAACTATGAGTGTAAGATATACGTTATAAAAGCAAAGGATGATAAAAACTCCCACCGCGCTAACTATATCAAATATAAAAGCATTTATCTGATTTACTGCCAAAGCTACAGATTGCGAATCGCTGTTCAAAAGAGAAGCCAGCTCTCCAGGTTTTTTATCGTTTAGATAAGAAAGAGGAAGAGTTGTTATAAAAGCTGCCACAGAGTATTTTACATAATTGGCAATACTGAAGAAAAGCGCATTGGCCATAAGGCTGTTGAAGTAACGTATAATTGAATCTGCCGTATATATACTAAAAAGAATAAGGGAAAATTTAAACACAATTTTAAGCTCTTTGTTCATAACTCCGCTGTCTATAAGACTTTTAAGTGCAATCGGCATATAAAGTGAAAGACAGAAAGATAAAATGAGTATGACAAGTATCGTAATAATCTTAAACCTAAAAGGCATAAGAATACTTTTTACATAACCCCTTTTTTTCTTGTCCATTAAGGCATCCCCCCGGTTTTTTAAAGCTTTGCAGAGCAAAACATATGAATGATTTTGTGTTTTGCTTTTAATGGAACTTCTTATTTACTTAACAGATTTATGTTTTTAGTATCGCTGAAAATTTTATTACCTAATATATTATTTGTTTTGCTATTTATTTAAAAATAATGATTATTTTATATTTAATAAAATTTTAGTCTTTTTGTTATAAAAATAAAAATGCATTTTTTTACTTTGTCAATGCTTTAAATTGATTATACTCACATAAATATGATTTTTTGTGTTTTTACTTAATATTAGCCTAAAGAAGATGAGGCATTTTTCTGAATTTACCATGTAAAAAATGCGCTAAACATAAAAACAAGATTCTGACAAAAAATACTTCCGTCAGAATCTTGTTCTTACTTAATTCTTATCATTTCAAGTTTACTTGTTTTACCGGGCGGGCCTCTATATATCCTCTGTATGCCATAGGCGCAAGCTGGAATCTTGGTGCATCATCATCTGCCCATTCAAAACCGTATATCTTGGGATCATAGTTTTTCATTGCTTGCCACAGTTCTTCTATAGCCTGCTGAAAATCGCCCTCTTTATATGGCTGACCCTGAAAAACCATCATTTTACACGGTTCCATTATTATTACTTCAAATCCTTCTGGTACACTTCCTTTATAGTCATCCGGAACTTCTACTCCCTGCACATACGATGAAGTACCAGGCCTTATCATCGATGGGGGGAGCCACATCCCTATAGGTTCATAAAGAGCATCTTTTATGCTGGTCAGTATGCCCCATATATCACATCCGACCTCTTCGCAGTACTCAAAATAATGTGATGCCTTTATACCTCTTTTTATAATCGCTTTCCTGTGAGGACGTTCCACTACCTGAACAAAAACGGTACTGGTATTCTGGTTTTCTTTCATAGTATCTTCTCCCTTCTGCATAATTTTATAATAATCGGTAACTCGGTAAGGCATAAAAAGGCTAATTGGCGGGAAATCCCGGCGGTATTCACGAGGAGTAAGTCCGAACTGTTTGGAGAATGCTCTTGTGAATCCTTCATGGGAATCAAAAACAAAATCAAAGGCAACGTCTATTATTTTGGTTTGTTCATTTCTCAGAGCCAGAGCTGCTTGTGAAAGCCTAACCTCTCTGATATACTCAAAAGGCGTTTTACCGGTAAGTTCTTTGAATATGCGCGCACTGTGCCAAGGAGAGTAATCAGCAGCTCTTGAAAGCTGAAGCAGTGTAATAGGCCCGGATATGTTCTGAAGTATATAGTCCTGCATCTTTTGTACCGCCCTGATTTTTTCCCAGCTTTCCACTTTTTCACCTCCGGAATAAGGATACTATTTTGTATACTTTTTTTCTTGACTTGAATTGCTGTCTTTTTCTTTTAAAAAAGACCCCACTGCCTTATGGCTATGGAGTCTGAGGATCGTAGTCTAATGTGTGGGTATTTCAGTAAACGTATATTGTGGAAAAAGATTCTTTTCTACATTATTTAGGACAGTTGCCCCTGCAGTATCCTTACTTTGCTCTGATGGAGTATCCAGATAAGTCAAATCAGTCGGATTCTTTGTTTCCGAAGGCTGGGATGAATCTCCACTGCGCGGTAGATCCTGCTGAGTCTGTGTAGACGATTGGGTCTGGCTTTCATAAGTAGGTTCAGGCATCTGCCCAGGTTCGTAAACATCTTTTCCATCTTGCGAAAGTGGCGTTTCATTTTCAAGCGGCACAGTATTTTGCTGTAAACCTTCTCCGTTGTCCATAAACTTTGATTGTCCTTGTGTGTCTTGAGAAGATGTATTTTCAGCCTGATTGTCTTTTGGGTTTAATGCTATATCTCTGTTGTATATAAATCTGGCTATAGCTCCTGATTCTGATCTTCTGATAACTTCAGAAAGTGTCATACCCGAGAAATCGGTTATTCCGGTGAATCTGCTGAGGGTTTCAAGATTTCTTCCTACAATTGAAACAAACTGTGCAATATCTTTATTAAGATACGTTATAATATTTTTTACCTCTTTTTCTGTAAGAAATGCATGGCTTACACCTTCACCTAGAGGAATATCTTTTATCATTGTGTTCTTGGATATGTCATACGCAATACCGAAAGCTCTGTAAAGAGTATCCTCGTTAATCGGATAATCTTTGAACAGGTCATATAGATATGTATTAGCGGTAATTTCAGAAACATCCTTATATGTCTTTTCTTTTTTATGACTAAGTGTAGGTATAAAAACCGAAATAATCATAAATACTATAATAACAGCCACAGGCAGACCTATAAAAACTCTTTTCTTTATCTCTTTGCGGTTGATAGCTTCAGAAAACAAAAATTGCGGTACAAGCACTGCATCCTCGTTGACAGGACAGTTTCTGACACACTTCATACATCTGTTGCAAAGAGTGTCTTTGACATAGCTTTCATTTGATACTCTGATATTCATTGCACAGGAGTTGTTACATACCTTACAGTCTATACAGGAAGAAGGGTTTCTTTTTATGCGTATAAGGCTGAACAGGTTAAAAATACCGCCTAATGCACCCAATGGACACAAATACCGGCAGAAAGGTCTTTCAATAAAAAAACTCAGCAAAAAGAACAGTACCATAAGTCCATACCCTGTCATGGAAATAGAGTCCGACCATATATTAAAAATGGCATTTGCAGGATCGTATCTGTTAAAAAATGCCGATGAGGAACGCAAGGTCTGAAAGGCTACAAACAAAAGTACTATATATCTTAGATATCTGAGATACTTATCTGTTTTTTTCGATCCCTTGTTATACCATGGAAATATTTTTTTACCCAGTCTTCCCATCCATTCCTGCAATGTTCCAAAAGGACATATCCAACCACAGAATACTGAACCGCTCAAAACAAAAGTTATTATGACCGCAATGGCCATAATACCCCATGGCTGCGATAATGCCTGCATACTTCTGTTCTTTATAAGCTGAAAGATATCTGCAGCAGTTCCGAAAGGGGTCATCGGATAAAGCGAAATGAGAAAAGGCAGCTTTATAAGCTTGACCTGAGCCAAATACTGTGTAAATGAAATAATAGTGCTTACTACCACAAAAAAAATTTGCGAACACAGCCTAAGGCTGTTCACATATCTGTTTTTCTGCATTGTTTTCCCCCGATCAGCTCTATATTATCTCATACGTACTAGTGATATACGGCAGATTAAGATTTCCTAATACTTTTTCAAGCAATATGCCTTCATTCGTCGGATAACTGAACCCAAAGCTTTCTTTTATTCCGTTTTTTATAAAAATCACGGCTCGGTCAATTGCAACCGGAAGGCTGTCTCCGCACAAAAGCCTTCCTATAATAATACTAGAAAAAGTATCTCCGGTACCGGGATAAAAGACAGGCACATTTTCAGTAGATACCTTCCAGAACTTATTTTCATTTTTTTCATATGCCAAGACAGTATTCATACTTTTTTTGAAATCAACAGGAACACTTGTTATTATAACTGTTCCTGGCCCCATATCAGACAGTTCTTTCATCCATAACTTTAATTCAGCCACGCTTATGCTCTCATCATACTTTTTATCCAAAAGGAAGCAGGCCTCTGTAAAGTTGGGCGTTATTATGTCGGCCATGCCTATAAGATTTCGCATCTTGCAGACCATACTTTTGTCCATAGTTTTATAAAGTTTACCGTTATCGGCCATAACAGGATCAATGAGTACAAAATTATGCGGTGTTTTAAAACTGCCTATAAAATCCTCAACAATTTCTATCTGCCTTGAAGAACCGAGAAATCCAGTATATATGCAGTCAAAAACAAGGCCTATCTTCTTCCAGTGTTCTATGTACCCTGGCATGTTATCTGTGAGATCTAAAAAGGAAAAGTCCTTGAATCCGTCGGTATGTGTGGAAAGAATTGCAGTGGGCACTGGGCATACCTGTATTCCCAGCGTGGAAAGAACAGGAATTATCACAGAAAGGGAACATCTTCCGTATCCAGAAAGATC
>JAKPQU010000332.1 GCA_029555925.1 Bacillota bacterium | reverse complement strand
GTTTTTTATATAGAATTAAAAATTAAATAAGGGCTAATTTATTGTCTGTAAAACAAATTAAATAAGGCAAATTATTTTTCTTCGTAAGAGCCTGTCAGGCAGAAGCTGATAAATGGATACTAATTTACCTGTAGCGGTACTCAGTAATTATAGATCGTTATGAAATTAACAGTAAAAGGAATCTTTATATTTATGTCGAATGTCAAAAAAATTAGGAGGTATTTATAATGTTTTATCGTATTATTGGTTTTTTAATTTTGCTTTCTCTATTATTTTCTGTATGTCCTGTCCTGGCCGGCACAAATCAGGATTTGGAAGAAGGTATGAAGGCCTATTATAAAAAAGACTGGGAGACAGCCAAGGGATGCTTTGAAAAGGCTCTTGTTGCCGAGCCTCTGAACAGTCTTATCCTTTCTTATTATTTTGCCTGTTTTTTACAGACAGATACAATAGCCCTGGTGGTTAAAAAGGTAGAAGAAGAATCTATCAGAAAACCCGGTGATACAGTAACGTTAGTAAAACTGGGATTTGCTTATTATGCTATAGGCAGAATTGACGTTAAGATGCAGGATGAAGCCAAAGATTTATTTAAAGATATACTTACATCTGATCCTTCCAATGCAACGGTTCATACAGGTATGGGATTACTTTATGATTATAAAAGAATGTCTCCCAGGGCCAAAGCGGAATATGAAAAATCACTTAAAATAAACCCTGCTGATATTATAGCTCTTGAACATATGGGTTTGATTGTGAAACTGGATGAAGGAAATCCTGAAGGTAGTATTGCTTATTTTAAGAAAATTCTGAATATACTTCCTGATTATCCTGATGCCAATTTTTATATAGGTTCAACCTATTACGGGCTTGGTAAATTTGACGATGCGTTACCTTATTTAAAAAAGACGACAGACCTCGACCCTCTGGGTGTCAGTAAAGGATATTTTTCTTCCATTCTTACCGGTGATATTTATATGAAAACAAAGAAATATCAGGATGCCGTATCCTGTTATGAAAAAGCTTTAGTCATAAAACCAGACAGCACTGCCGCTCAGGTTAAACTGGAAAAAGCCAGGAAATCTATTGACAGTGAGCAGTGATTACAGTGAGCAGTGAGCAGTAAACAGTGAATATAGTGGAATAACTGGTAATTGGAACTGAACAAGGAGAAATAGAACATGACAGAACGTTCTGATCCTGAAGGTGAGATAGAATCTCTTGAGACAGAACAATTTTCCTGTGCTCTTAAATATATAGTAGACGGTATACTTAATGCTGCAGGGGCGAGATATTTTTTTCTGGAATTGAATAAAATCGGCCAGATGAAAGGTGAATTCCTGAAAGATGGTAGGTTGAGTTTTCAGTCAATAGACATATTAAAAAAACGTTTTGACAGTAGTGCAAAACTTTTAGATACGTTACGATATGGCAGACGTTCCCCTTCTACATCCATCAGAAAAGAAGATATACTTGAGAGAGAGCAGAACAGGATTGTAGGACAGGTCATTTATGAGCTTTCCGAAAAAAATATTTCCTGTGAAGATGCTCTGGCTGTAATTCAGGAACAATACAGAGTGGTCGTATATAAAGGAAAATGCCATGATGCATGGTCCGGCCAGATTTCTCCCTCTCATAGAGATGAAATATTAGAGAAGATTTATTTATGTGAAAAACTCCTTAAAGAATTCAGAGCAAAAAAGAAGATACAGGAAAAACCTTTGCAGAAAGTTCAGGTAAAACCTTCTCCGGTAGTAAGGCCTGTTTATGAAAAGGAATATCTGAATAAAGGCCACAGTGATTTTCGTTCTGCCAGAAGTCCCATTCATAGAAGAAGGATGGAAAAAGAAGATGACAGAAAAACCAGAAAGGTATTCCTCGGTGACGGAGAAGAAGATACAGAAATGGAACATTCCTTCAGATGGGGCAGATTTATGGAAGATGCCACTTCCCGATTAATGGGAGGGAATATTAAAATTTCTATTGATGATGATCAACTGGGAATATTAAATAAACTTCCTGTAAAAAAATATACTTTTCCGTCTCAAGAAACATTACCAGACCTTCAGGATAAAAAGAAAAGCCCCATAAGTCCTGAAATATTAAAAGAACTGGAAGTGTTCAATGAAGAGAAAAAATTAAGGGAAATGTTTTTGCGAGACATGGAAGACCGACATAGTACAGCAGAGGATGGAAAAGAAGAAAAAACTTATTCGGAAGATAAAAAACATAAAGTGAGAATTTTTTCACAGGCCGATGACGGCAAAAAAATAGAAGACAGGAAATTTTTTTCCCGAAAAAGGGATGCAATACCTTCTGTTCCCGGCGAACAACCTGAGAAGCCTGAAAAGAAGAGACTCTCTATATTTGATGTAAAATCTGAAAAAAAATAAAATAATTCCTGTATAGGAAATAAGCATATAGAAATAGAAATATAAGTTCCTAAAGCATGATGCGTATATAAACCCATTACGCTTTAGGAAATTGAAACGGTCACCTGTTCAATGATAACTTGAATTAAAGGGGGGAGGACTTTTGGGGCTCAGACACAGTGAAGAATGTGAAGAACTTCTGGTGCAGGCCAAAAAATTTGCCAGAAAGAATAATTTTCTGGGTGTGGAACATGTTTTTCTTGCTCTTATTGATAGAGAAAGAACTCTTGTGGAAGATATGATTTCTTCATCAGGAATCACTCTTGATTATATTCTTGAGGAGATGAATAATTACTGCTGGTCTACTTCGGAACAGCCTGTATGGAATGAATTTATTACCACTCCGAGAATGAAGAATTTATTGAAAATTGCTGAAAAAGAAGCTCTTGCTGCCCGTTCTATGAAAATAGAACCTGTACATTATCTCCGGGCTATATTAAAAGAAGGAAGAGGCGTTGTGCCTGTAACTCTTATCAATTCAGGGCTCAATCTGGATGACCTGTACAGTAATCTTTCAGGAGAAGCACCACCGGAAGGAAGAAGTTCCCCTGCAGCACCATCCAGAGCTAAAGATGAAAAACCGAAATTCGATAAAGGTAAAAAATCTCTTCTGGCCAGGTGCTCAAGAGACCTTGTTTTACTTGCAAAAGAAGGAAAACTTGAACCGGTAATAGGACGAAAAGACGAAACAGTAAAAATGATACAGGTTCTTACCAGAAGAGGTAAGAATAATCCTGTTATTATAGGTGAACCGGGTGTTGGTAAAACGGCTCTTGTCATGGCACTTGCACAGAGAATAGCTGAAAATAAAGTTCCTGAAACACTCAGAGGAAAAAAGATTATGGAACTGAGTATGACAAGCCTTGTAGCAGGGACAAAACACAGGGGAGAATTTGAAGAGCGCCTCGAACAATTATTAAAAGAAGTAGATGATCCTAATATTATACTTTTTATTGATGAACTTCATATCATAATAGGAGCTGGAGATTCGAAAGGCAGCATGGACGCGGCCAATATACTGAAACCTGCCCTTGCCAGGGGAGATATAACACTTATAGGTGCCACTACTATTGACGAATACAGGAAATATATAGAGAAAGATCCCGCTCTTGAGAGGAGGTTCCAGCCGGTTCAGGTAAATGAACCGTCAGAATCTGATACTATTGAAATCCTGAAGGCTTTAAGGCCAAAATTTGAAGAACATCATAAGGTAAAAATATCAGATGAAGCAGTGGTTCAGGCAGTAAAATTATCTGTTCGTTATCTGACGGAAAGATTTCTCCCGGATAAAGCAATAGATATAATAGATGAAGCATGTTCAAGTGTAAAGGTTCAGCAGTATGTTTCTTTTATGCCGGGAAAATTGAAATATAATGAAGCTACAGGTGAAGTGGAAGAATGTGAGAAAAAATATCCAGGAGCTTCCGATGTAACAGAAGATGTGTTACCTGAAGGAAATAGGCCTGTTATAACAGAGAAAGAGGTTGCAAAAGTAATAGCTCTCTGGACAGATATTCCTATAGAAAATCTTACTACAGAAGAATCTGTGAGACTGGCAGAAATGGAAGACAGGATGAAAAGCAGAGTCAAGGGACAGGATAAAGCCATACATAAAGTATCACAGGTTGTGAAAATGGCCCGCCTGGGCCTTGCCAATCCGGGGCGACCCAGGGGAGTCTTTTTATTCCTTGGCTCAACAGGTGTCGGCAAGACAGAACTTGCCAAAGCTCTGGCAGAGTTTCTTTTCGGAAGTGAAGATGAACTAATAAGACTTGATATGTCGGAATACAAGGAAAAACATTCAATATCCAAATTAATCGGTGCACCTGCCGGGTATGTGGGACATGAAGAAGAAGGACGTTTTACAAGAATGGTGAGAACAAAACCTTATTCTGTTGTACTTCTTGATGAAGTGGAAAAAGCCCATCCTGAAGTGTTTGATATCTTTCTTCAGGTTTTTGATGATGGCAGACTTACAGACCAGAGGGGAAGAACAATAAATTTCTGTAATACAATAATCATAATGACATCTAACCTTGCTGTAGATTATGATGAAATTTTAAAGAAAGTCGAAGAAGAAAAACAGATGACCGATGGCTGGGCTATTGATGAGGATATGGTGGAAAGAGAAAAAATCTGTGACAGGTTACAGGAATATTTTCGTCCCGAATTTTTAAATCGTATCGATGAAATAGTCGTGTTCAATCCGCTCATAAAAGAGGTATTGCGTAATATTGCCGATGTAAATATAGCTTCTTTCCTCAAACGTCTCAAAGAGGAAAAATCTATAGATATGGAAATAGATGAAGAACTCGTAGAGCTTATACTGAAATACGGATATAATCCCAGATATGGAGCAAGGCCTCTTAAAAGATCCGTTCAGAGATTCCTGATTAACACCTTTGCCCAGAAGATGCTTGAAGAAGAGTTTAAACCGGGGGTAAAGGTTTACGCTACTGTTCATGGTGAAAGGGTTATTTTCAGGAAAGAAGGAGAGCTTTCAGATATAGAGGATGGCAGAGATGATGCTCGGGATGATGATGAAGAAGATTTCCTTAATAAAACATGGGCGCCGGAAAAATAGAAAAGTGAAGGGTCGAGGGTGAGTAGTGAATAGGTCACTGGTCACTCCGGTCACTGATAATAATCGTAATGCGTAATGCGTAATGTGTAATGCGTAAGTCAGGAATGGCAGTTAAATAAATGTCTCAAATATATTAATCGTGACGCGTAACGCGTCACTCGAGGAAAGAGACAATTAATAAATTTTCATTCCTCAGTGAATTACTTACGCGTCACGCGTCACGCGTCACGCGTCACGCTTTACGAGGTAAACATATGAAAGTTACATTACAGATAATCAACAGTCCCGATGACGGGAAGGAATTTCAGTTAAGTAAAAGGGAAAATTATATCGGCCGTGTAAGTGGTAATGAAATAATTATTCCCTATGATAATCAAATTTCAAGACGTCATTCAAAGGTTGAATTGAAAAATCAGGAAGTATGGCTTGAAGATATGGATAGTAGAAACGGTACTTTTGTAAACAATGAAAGACTTGAAGAGCCCTATTTACTCAGTCCCCAGGAGATATTCAGGGTTGGTAAAACCTATCTTCAGGTAATTATTACATAAACCGGAGGGGTGTAACATGATCAGTGCGACAATCGGTAGATATAAAATAGTGGAAGAACTTGGCCGCGGCGGTATGGGGATTGTTTATAAAGGCGATGATCCGGTTCTCGGCAGAGCAGTGGCAATAAAAATTCTTCCTCCTCACTTTGTAGAAAATCAGGAAAGCAGGGAAAGATTTGTAAGAGAAGCTCAGACAGGAGCCAAGCTTAACCATCCGAGTATAAGAGGTATCTATGATATAAGTGAACATGAAGGCATATTTTATATAGTACTTGAATATGTTTCCGGTATCGGCCTTGATGAGCTTATGAAAAGGAAAAAAGCCTTTAATGTTGAAGAAGCTCTGGAAATATTTATACCTGTCTGTGAAGCACTGGAATATGCCCATCAACATGGAATAATTCACAGAGATGTTAAACCTGCCAATGTAATGTACAGTGATAAAAAAGAAGTAAAGGTGGCAGATTTCGGTCTTGCATGGATTGAAACAGAGCAATCTCTTACCCAGCCGGGGGCAGTTATGGGAACATTTGGTTATTTTTCTCCGGAACAGGCAAGAGGTGAAAAGGTTGACAGAAGAACTGATATATATTCCCTCGGTGTCATGCTTTATGAAATGATGACAGGAAGACTCCCCTTTGAGGCGAAAAATCCTGCATCTTTAATCCAGCAGCACCTTACAGTAGCACCGCCTCAGCCGTCTTCTGTCAATCCGGATATTCCTCCTTTTGTAGATGAAGCTATATTGAAAGCTCTCAGGAAAGACCCCAATACAAGATATCAGACAGTCCAGGAATTTTTAAATGATATTGCAGGAGACAGGATCGTAAAGAAACAGGAGGAACAGAAAACAGCGTCTCCTACAGAAGCAGCCCTTCATAATATACTTGGAAATAATTATTATAAGCAGGGTAAACTTGATCTTGCCATACTTGAATGGGAAAAAGCAACACAGCTTGATCCCTACAATGCTCTTACTCATAATAATCTGGGTACAGCCTATGATGGTATTGGCAATCTTGACCTGGCAGTAAGGGAATATAATTATGCAGTCGAATTAAATCCCAATAATTTTGTAGCCCATTATAATCTTGGTTCTGCTTATTATAGAAAAGGTGATGTGGATTCCGCAGTGGAGGAATATAAGAAAACAACCCTTTTGAATGCCAAATTTGCTCCCGCTTATTATAATCTTGGCAATGGTTTTTATAAACAGGGAAAAATGGACCTCGCTGTCGAACACTGGCAGAAAGCTCTCCAGCTTAACCCGGAGTTCGCAGAGGTTTTGTATAATCTCGGTAATGCTTACGCAAAAATGGGCAAAAAACAGGAAGCGCTGGAAAGCTGGGAAAAGGCGATAGCTCTCGATCCGGAATTTGCAGTGGCCCATTATAATATAGGAACACTCCATATGGATAATAATAATATGGAACTTGCTACTGCTGCCTGGGAAAAATCTCTTGAGTTAAATCCGAATTTTGCAGAAGCCAGATATAATATTGGTAACCTTTATTTTCAGCAGGGCAATACGGAGAAAGCCGTTGAAGAGTGGAATAAAGCCATTGAATTAAAGCAGGATTACTGGGAAGCTCATTACAATCTCGGTAATGTTTATTACCAGAAACAGGAACTTGACCTTGCTGTAGCATCATGGCAGAAAACAGTTACTTATAATG
This sequence comes from Bacillota bacterium, assembly GCA_029555925.1. Next base: position 1,251 of record JAKPQU010000332.1, on the reverse strand, counting down.
ATAAATACTGGCAGGCTCATTATAATCTCGGTAATGTTTACTTTTTTGAACAGGAACAGATAGAGCCTGCCATTGTATCATGGCAGAAGGTTACTACACTGTATCCTGACTACTGGCAGGCCTATTATAATCTAGGTGAAGCTTATTTCAAACAGGATAAGCTGGAACTTACTGTTATGGAATGGGAAAAGGTTGTATCTATTGATCCCAAACACTGGCAGGCCCAGCATAATCTGGGAAGTGTTTATTTTAAAATGGGGAAACTGGAAAAAGCCATAGCCCAGTGGACAAAATCTCTTGCCCTGATGATATTTAATTTTTAATTTTTCACCTGTCAGTTTTTCGGCTCTCAGCTTTTTGTTGATTGCGTTTAAAAATGACAGGTGATTTTACATATATCAGAATGATTTAATAATAAAAATTAACAAAATTTTAACATAATCTTATTTACTTTAATGATATTTGCTGGTAATCTATATTTAGAAGACCAGTTAAAAAGCTGAAAGCTGAACGCTGACAGCTAATTAAGGAGGATACTCATGTTTGGAGGATATATTTCTCAGGGAGTGCTTCAGAGTAATCAACAGAAAACTGTTCAATCTTTACCCAACAGAGGCGGTAATATTGAAAAAACTCCTAAAGATTCAGTTCAAATTTCATCGATAGACAGTAATGATATGATATTTAATGTGAAGAAGTTTGGCTTTATGGACGGAACTAATAAAGTTTCGAATACAGGGGAAGCAGTGCCGAATTCTTTATCTCCCGGAATTACTATAAGTTCTGAAGAAAAATCTATAAAAGCGGGACTTTCCAGTGATAGAGAAGAAGGATTGACTCCTTATTTCTTATGCGGTTATGGTGAAGTACCTGCTGCAGAAGGAGCCATACTTACTGCCAGGACAATAATAGAACATGATCTGGTAGAAAAAGGCAAAGATAAATATAACACATTGAAACCATGTCCTGCAAGTTCAAAGATTGTCTCTGCTGTACATGGTTTTGACAACAGGTTATCCGATATTGTTGTCAACAATAAACCGATTTTACTGGAATTTTAGCCGGATTTCATCCTAAAAGACCGCAGAATACTCCCCTAGCATAGCTTAGTACCGTAACAGGTAAAAGGGTATCCATAAAAAGCTTCTGACTGGCAGGCTCTGGAGAAGAAAAATTAGTTTTTTCTATAGTATTAAAAATTAAATAAGGGCTAATTTATTGTCTGTAAAACAAATTAAATAAGGCAAATTA
>JAKPQU010000331.1 GCA_029555925.1 Bacillota bacterium | reverse complement strand
AGTACCGTAACAGGTAAAAGGGTATCCATAAAAAGCTTCTGCCTGGCAGGCTCTGGAGAAGAAAAATTAGTTTTTTATATGGAATTAAAAATTAAATAAGGGCTAATTTATTGTCTGTAAAACAAATTAAATAAGGCAAATTATTTTTCTTCGTAAGAGCCTGTCAGGCAGAAGCTGATAAATGGTTACTAATTTACCTGTAGCGGTACTTAGGACTCACTATTCACTGAATAAAGGAACAATTATTATGTTTGAATCTTTAGGGGAAAAACTGCAGGCAATATTTAAGAATTTAAAGCGTAAAGGGAAACTGAATGAAAAAGACGTAGACAGTGTTTTGAGAGAGGTGCGCCTTGCCCTGCTGGAGGCAGATGTGAGCCTTCCCGTAGTAAAGGACTTTACAAAACAGGTAAAAGAAAAAGCTGTGGGACAGGAAATATGGAACAGCCTTACACCCGCCCAGCTTGTAATAAAAATAGTTAAAGATCAACTCACAGAAACTATGGGCAGTACTAACAGCAAGTTAGCTTTTGCCCCTAATCCCCCCACCATATTGATGCTTGTAGGACTTCAGGGCTCAGGTAAAACCACATCTGTAGCAAAACTCGCCATTCATCTGAAAAAACAGGGAAAAAGCCCTCTTATGGTTGCAGCAGACATTTATCGTCCTGCTGCAATACATCAACTAGAAGTACTGGGAGAACAGTTAAAGATTCCCGTATTCAGCATGGGAGACAAGCAGGATCCTGTCAATGTATGTGCTGCAGCAATAAAAAAAGCTGCATCACTTGCATGTGACGTCATACTGATCGATACTGCCGGCAGACTTCATATAGATGAAGAACTGATGAATGAACTTAAAAATATAAAAACCAGGGTAGGCCCTCATGAAATACTTCTGGTAGTAGACTCTATGATAGGTCAGGAATCGGTAAATGTAGCAAAAACCTTTGAAGAACAGATAGGCATAGATGGTGTTATACTTACAAAGATGGACGGAGACGCCCGCGGAGGAGCAGCACTTTCTGTAAAATCTGTTACAGGAAAACCGATAAAATTTGTCGGTATAGGAGAAAAGACAGATGCACTGGAACCGTTTTTCCCTGACAGAATGGCATCTAGAATACTTGGCATGGGAGATGTACTGAGTCTTATAGAGAAAGCAGAAGCCACCTTTGATGCGGAAAAAGTAGAGGAACTGGAAGAGAAAATAAGATCTCAAACATTCAATCTGGAAGATTTTTTGCAACATCTGCAGCAGGTAAAAAACATGGGCCCCCTCGATCAACTTGTAGGTATGATACCGGGTCTGTCCAATATTGCAGGTGCATCCGATATAAAAGTAGATGAAAAGAGATTTAAAAGGCTTGAAGCCATAATTTATTCTATGACACCTGAAGAAAGAAAAGATCCGGAAATAATAAGATCGAGCAGAAAAAAAAGAATTGCCACAGGAAGCGGAAATTCCGTGGCAGAGGTAAATCAACTGTTAAAACAGTTTAAAGAAGTCAGAAAGATGCTGAAACACGTATCTGATATAGAGAAAGTGGTCAAGAAAAAAGGGAAAGGAAAATTTAAACTTTTCAATTGATAGTGTTTAAAAAAGACAGATATTTTTACATATACTAAAAGGAAGAAATTTATTAGAGAATATTGAGAGTGAAAAATGAAAAGTGAAAAGTAAAAAAAATTGGATTTTACTTGCTATTCACTATTCACCATTCACTATTCACCAGGTAATAGATTTATAAAATCAATTACAATTTCCAGTACAAATGGATCTACCTGTCATAAAAAAACACAATCATAATGATTGCTTACGAATATAATTTGTGATATAATATATCTTCAAAATACATTAAAGTGAGGTGAATAGATCTGGTTGTAAAAGGAGAATAATCTCCTGAGTATTTTGTTCTTGAAAAAATAAAATGTAACAACCATAACAAACATGTCTGTTAGGATGCGCTTAAGAAGAATTGGAAAAAAGAAACAGCCCCAGTATCGAGTTGTAGTAGCAGAAGCACGTAGCCCGAGAGATGGAAGATTTATAGAAACTGTCGGTCATTATGATCCTAAAAACTCTGCTATAACAATCAAAGAAGAGAAAGCACTTTACTGGCTTTCCTGTGGTGCCCAGCCTACTGAAACAGTAAGAAGTCTCTTAAGACAAAAGGGTATATGGGATAAGTTCCAGGAAATGGGTAAAGAGAAGAAGGAGGTGTAACGAATTGAAGCAATTGTTGGAAATGCTGGCTAAATCACTGGTTGATCATCCAGAAGCTGTAGAAGTAAGTCAGGTTGAAGGTGAACGATCAATCATTTTAGAAGTTAAGGTTGCTCCAGATGATATGGGAAAAGTTATAGGCAAGCAGGGTCGCATTGCTCAAGCATTAAGAACTATAGTTAAAGCTGCTGCAGTTAAAGAAGGTAAAAAAGTAATGGTGGAAATAATCCAGTAATCAGAGGTGAGAACGCTTTGCAAAAGGTTATACTCCGTAGACCTGTTTCTGTTGTGGCAGTCATGACAGAAACGTTCCGGGAGCAGATGATTAAAGAAGCGGAGAATACTCTAAAGAGAATCGAAGAAGATTTGAGGCAAATAGAAACAGAATCAGTAAAATATATTGCTTCCGTTTCACTCCAGAATCCTCAGCAGGCTTCATCTCTAACTCAGCAGATGAATGAAGAAAAACAGAGATTAAAAACCACTCAGGTCCAACTGGATAAAAAGATAATGGAACTGGAAAATATAAAAAACGGTACAGAAGTTCCATTCCAGACTTTCGACAGTTTTATTGAAGTAGGAGTGGGAGATAATTTATATAACAGGCTTAATAAAACAGTTGTAGTGATTAAAGACTGGGTGGTTATTGATATAAGAGAAAGTTGAGTCAGGGAACCTTTGTGTCTTAAAGAAGATAAAGAATTAATTATTACTATCGGTCAGATAATTAATTCTTTCGGAAAAAACGGGGAAGTAAAAGTCAGGGTTTTAACCGATTTTCCTGAAAGATTTAAAACTCTCTCTACTGTTATACTTTCCATGTCAGGTGAAAGAGAAGATAGAAAAGCCAGAGTTCTTGGAGTAAAATATTATAAAGATTTTGTAATATTACAACTGGATATTTCCAGCTCTATAGAGGAAGCTCAGAGTCTGAAAGGTTTTTTTATATGTGTAAAAAAGGAAGAGTTATATCCTCTTCCTGAAGGCTCTTATTATATATTCGACCTGATTGGTTTAAGTGTCTTCTCTCAGGAAGGTGAATTACTCGGGACTCTACATGATGTATATACCCAATCTGCCCAGGATCTTTATGTAGTAAAAAACGGAGAAAGAGAAATACTGATTCCTGCCGTAAAGGAATATATTTCTGAAATAAATCCAGAAGCAGGCAGAATAGTGGTAAATTCTAAAGGGGGATTATTCTAAACAGAAATGGAGTTTGATGTTATAACTCTCTTTCCCCACATGTTTGATCCGGTTTTCAACTGCAGTATAATGGGCCGTGCCAGAGAAAAAGAGCTCTTTAAACTCAGAGTTCATAACCTGAGAGATTTCACAGAAGACAGGCACAGAACAGTAGACGATTATCCTTTCGGCGGCGGAAGAGGTATGGTGCTGAAACCTGACCCTATATGGAGTTCTGTTGAGTATATTCACAGTAATTTCAAAAAGGAAAAACGCAAGGTTCTTCTGATGTCTCCTGCAGGGAAAGTATTTAACCATAATATGGCAATGGAATTATCGCGCCTGGAACAGATGATTTTAATCTGTGGCCACTATGAGGGAGTAGATGAAAGAGTAATTGAATATCTGGTAGATGAAGAAATCTCCATAGGAGATTACGTATTATCAGGAGGGGAGTTACCTGCTATGGTCGTTATTGAAACCATAGTAAGACTTATACCAGGTGTACTTCCCGATGAGTCTGTACAGACAGATTCTTTTTATTCTTCTATCCTTTCTTTTCCGCAATATACAAGACCGAGAAATTTCAAAGGTTATGAAGTACCACAGGTTCTTATATCGGGCCATCATGAAGCTGTAAGAAAATGGAGAAGAACTAAAGCAATAGAAAAAACTCTGATATGCAGACCGGAACTTTTAAATAATCTGGAATTAACAGATGAAGATAAAAAGATTATTGTAGAAATAAATGAAAGGCAGGTGTTAAACTGAAGAAATAGAAGAGAGAGTATTATCGGCGAAAATTTGCAAAATACGCCAAACTCTCATGGCGGATTTCTATTATTCAGTATGAATTAACATGAGCATTATAAAATTGATTGAACAGGAATATCTTAAAAAAGAAGGTATACCGGATTTTGTTCCCGGTGATACTCTCCGTATCCATGTGAAGGTTGTAGAAGGTGACAGAGAAAGAATACAGGTTTTTGAAGGTATTGTCATAAGCATGAGGGGCTCGGGACTGAACAGGACCTTTACAGCAAGAAGAATCTCTCATGGAGTAGGTGTAGAAAGAAGTTTCTTACTTAACTCCCCAAGAATTGACAAAATAGAAGTGAAACGTAAGGGAGATGTAAGAAGAGCCAAACTTTATTACTTAAGAGGAAAAGTTGGTAAAGCTGCTACTAAAGTTAAAGAAAAACATGCAGTTCAGGTATAAGTGTCTGTCTGTAAGATTTTCTTATGATAAGCTCTGTAAAATTCTGATAGATAAAAAGCAGGTATGTCTTCGGGCAGTTCACTTTTGAGAATCGTCACGCGTGACGGGGAGAATACATTTTCATTCTTCGTTGTGGCCACAGGGTCATGGGAGTGTTCAAATAATAGCCCGCCGGCTGTTATTAATGAAAGGTTGAGATATTATTTTGCGGGTAATAGATCTTGAGATTTTAATAGCTGTATTAATAGTCGCCAGAATAATAACCAGATATGTGACTTTTTCTGCTGACTGGAAGAGTGTAATAAACGAATATTTAGACGCTATTATTATAGCAGGACTTACGGCGTTGTTTCTCATAAGCTATATAGTAAGGACTTTTTATATTCCTTCCAGCTCTATGAAGCCGACTCTGCTGCCCTATGATTACATACTGGTCAATGAATTCATATATCGTTTCACTGAGCCACAGAGAAAGGATATAATAGTATTCAAACCACCTAACAGAAAAAATGCACCTGATTATATAAAGAGAGTAATAGGTCTTGAGAATGAAGTCCTCGAAGTAAGAGACGGAAGAGTATTCATAAACGGTAATCCTATCGAGGAACCATATATACCGTCTGACCAGAAGCCTGACTATCAGTGGGGGCCTCAAAAGATACCTGAAGGGAACCTGTTTGTTATGGGAGATAACAGAAATAACAGTGAAGACAGTCATGCCTGGGGTTTTCTTCCGAAGAAAAATATTGTAGGAAAAGCTTTCGTTAAATTCTGGCCTCCCGGAAGAATGGGAATTTTAAAATAGTGAATAGTGAACAGTAACCGGAAAGGGTGAAGGGATTAAAAATCAAATCTCTTCACCCTTTATTGATCACTGTCCACTGCTCACTGTAAAAGGGGTGATTAGATGAAAGAATCATGGTTTCCCGGACATATGATGAAAGCCTATCACAGGCTGAAAGAATTGATCAAAGGTGTTGATGTGGTAATAGAAATAAGAGACAGCAGGGCACCTGTAAGTACAGGTAATGAAGGTCTGGAGACATTATGCCAGAATAAAAAATTACTCCTTCTTTTAAATAAAGAAGACCTGGCAGAACCTCTGTACACAGAAAAATGGATAAACTATTTCAATAACAGAGGACGGAAGACTTTTGCCATAAATTCCAGAGCAAAAACCGGCATAAAACCTGTCATGTCATATCTTCAGACAATACTGGAAGAGAAACAAATAAACCTTGCAGCTAAAGGCAGAAAAGATGCAAAAGTAAGAGTCATGGTAGTCGGTATCCCCAATGCGGGGAAATCAGCTTTTATAAATGCCATCAGTAAAAAAGGGCAGGTTAAAGTCGGAAAAAAAGCAGGCCTTACAAGAGGAGAACAGTGGATAAATATATCAGAAGGCCTGGAATTGCTGGACACTCCCGGCATATTGCCGTTTTCCAGAAAAGAAGATTCTTACTGGAAACTTGCCATTACAGGCTCACTGAACAGAGAAAAACTTGAACCTCTTAATGTTCTGGAAAAATTTTACAGTACTTTCCACAATGATTCTCTATGGTACGGAGCAGCAGATATTTACAGTTTTCTTAATAAAAAAGGAACAGATTACTCTTTCTTTATAAAAGGAGGAGAAATAGATATGGAAAGAACTGCCGGGAGATTCCTGCAGGATCTGGGAGAAGGTAAGGTAAAAGAAAGATTGACACTTGAATTTCCTGAATAAAGGGATGATTGGTTATGAATTCAATATACTTCTATAGCCGGTCAAATTCTATATGAATCTGGTGGCGTCAAAACTTACAGGTCAGATGTTTAAATGCCATATGGTAAAATTTAATATAGAGGCAAATGTTACCCACGCCCAGTAAGGGATAAATAAAATAGATGCAGGTACAGACACTTTCCATGTAAGATAAATATAAATACCGATGGAACCCCAGAGACAACATATAACGATAAAAGCAAGGAACGGATTATGGAAACCGAAAAAAACAGGACTCCATATGGCATTAAAAAAAATCTGAATAAAATAAACAATCAAAACAGCCCTGACAGGTTTACTGACTCCCTCCATCCATACAAGCCATCCTGAAAGAGCTATGAATATATAAAGAAGAGTCCATACAGGCCCGAATAGCCATCCAGGCGGATTCCATGAAGGTTTTTTTAATGTTACATACCAGGTATCCACAGAAGTGGATGTAAAATATCCTCCGAAACCGGCAATAGAGAAACATAGAAGTAAAAATAAAAATAAGATTAAATATTTTTTCATAATTCCCCCGTTAAAAAACATAATTTGTTTATTATAATACCACAAATTATAGTTTCTTGTAATATGATTTTTTTTTCGCTCCAGAGCACCACGCAGAGATTTGTCGGTTTTGACAAACCATCTGTTTCTTACAGGTATATCGGATAAGACTTTGAGCCAGTGATGAGTTTCTACAATACATGGAACCTATCTATTTCAAACCAAGACTTAACTTTATAATCTCATTAATCTCATTTATCACATCTACAGGCAAATGACCTATCTTCCTTGCAATAATATCACGAGGAACTGTCATAATATATTCACATCTAATCAGCGACCTCTTAGCCAGTCCTGATTGTTTAAATGCTTCTGTACCTTGTTCTATTAAATACTCTGTAGAAATGATGTTATCTACATGTTGAGAGGGAATAGCAACCAGAATAAGGTCATCAAATCTTCTCTTGATATTATGGTTGGAAATAACAAGAGCAGGTCTTGCCTTTTGCTGCATACCTGCTATAGTTACAAACGGGAATGGTACAACCACAATATCTCCGTTACTATAACTCATACAGATCTTCCTCCGCATTATCCCAGATTTTACTTAACGCCTGTTGCTGAAATAATAAGGAATCCTGGTCAATCTGAGATACTCTTCTTCTGTAATACTCACTTACAAGAAATCTGGCATAATCGAATAGCTCCATAATCTTCTCTTCAGGTAAATCATTTATAAGCTGAAGCAATTCTGTTTTACAATGCGTTACATTCTGCATAACTATATCCATCTCACATATCATGTATAAATTATCCCATCAGTGCATGGGCGATTTATTGGAGTTAAATACTATGTCTCTCAGGCACTGCTTCAATAGAGATGGTTTCATACTATGCTGTATCTTATCTACTACCTGCATTCTCTGTTCAATGCCTCTATAGCCTTTCTTAAATATTTTCTGTGTTTTTTTGCTATTTCAACTAACTGCTCAAAAGCTTCAAGTGTCTGTTCCTTCTTCTCAGCTCTTACAAGATTAAAACAGGCTACAACAATATTTTAGCATAACATATTGATTTCATAAAGAGGATTTTTCCATCCGGCACAATAACACTCCCGCAAAAGCTTATCAATAACAATTTGCAATAATCCTGTTCATCCCTTAATCCTGCACATCCCGGTTCAGACAATCCCACGCTTCAAGAACAAGCCTTCTCGTCCTGTATTCTCCATATTTCTTTATCTCCTTCTCTTTCAAAACTATAAATATATGTTATAATTATAATGAAAATAAAAAGAGAGAGGTTTTTTTATGAAAACAATGTCTATCAGTTTACCTGATTTTGTAGATGTAGACATAAAAGACATAAAATTTATACTTGCTTCGAAACTTTACGAAAGCGGTAAGCTGTCTTTAGGAGAAGCGGCAGAAGTTGCAGATATTTCAAAAAGATCTTTTATAGAACTAATGGGACATTATGGAGTTTCAATTTTTAATTATAATTCAGAAGAAATAAAAGAAGATTTAAAAAATGCGTAATATTATTTCTAATACAAGCTGTCTTATAGTATTACATAATACAGGAATGCTTTCTATTTTGAAAGAATTGTATGGAACTATTTTCATAACAGAAGAAGTCTATAAGGAGTACGGCGAAGAAGTAGAAGACTGGATTAAAATAATACCTGTAAAAGATAAAAAATATTTAAAATTTATACATAATTTTATTGATTTGGGTGAAGCAAGCACAATTGCTATGGCTCTTGAGATTGACAACAGTGTTATAATACTTGATGACTTGAAAGCAAGAAAAATTGCAAACAAATTAAGTTTAAATTATACCGGCACAATAGGAGTTCTGTTGAAGGCAAGAGAAAAAAAGATAATAGGTTCATTAAAAGATATGATAGAAAAACTCAAAACTCATAATTTCAGAATAAGTAAAGAAATAGAAGAAGAAATGTTAAAAAACGACCGGGATTTATAAGAAAACAGGATATCTCTGAACCATGCATAAGGATTATACCCGGGCAAAAACTGATCACTACAAGTCTATATTATCCTGTTCATCCCTTAATCCTGCACATCCCGGTTCAGACAATCCCACGCTTCAAGAACAAGCCTTCTCGTCCTGTATTCTCCGTATTTCTTTATTTCTTTCTCTTTCAGCACCCTGAAGGTCTCTCCGGGGAAGTCAGGGCCATAGACATCGGAAGGATCGAGAATATAACGGAGTTCATCCCTGGTAAGGCCGTAGAGACGGGCATAATAGGCGTCAAGTTCTGCCCGGAGAAGAGCACGGCGTTCTTCATTCCATATGAATGGTTCTCCAGAGTAGCCCATATCTTCTGCGAAGGGCTTTAAGTCGTAGGCTGTATAGACCAGTTCCAGGACACGGAGGGAGATGAAGGAGATATCGGATTCTGTGTAGGATGAGGGAGGGAGGACGGGGAGTTGTTTTAATAAAAAGAAATTCATATGAGTTCCTGCTATTTTTTGCCTTGCTACATAGTCAAAAATAAGGCTATTAAGATTTACAAAAAGGCATGATATAAAGTATGGGTTATCTATAGATGTGAATAATAATGGTGTATTATTTCCTACACCAACTCTTGGTAAAAAAGTAAAAATGGCAGTTCTTTCGACAACACTGCTGGTAATATCACGAAAGCCCAATAACCATTTATACTTCCAATTCTCCAACCGTTTATTTACTTCACTTTCTGAAATCCAGTAACGAGTGAGAACAAGAAAATCAGGATTTTGTTTTTGTTCTATTGATGGTTGTGGTAGGCTTCCTTCATTTAAATTTGCCTGAGTTGCCCCTTTATAAGTAGCATAACGATGGTCAAAATGATATATCAATTTAGCTTCATAAAGTGGTAATATTTTTTCAGCCGGTTCAGTAAAAAATAAATGACTGTCATTTGACATATCGAACATTCTCATAAAAGATATACCCCAGGGATTTTCTCCTGTTTTTTCATTCTCCAGAACAGGCACTTTCTTATATATATTTTTAGCCAATTCCGAATCAGATTTCGTACGAAATATAGGGCATGTAAGTGTATTTGGATTTATCAGAGTAAAATCTTCACGTGACAGCTTAAAATGTTTTTTATCATCTTTTACCTGCTCAAAATAACGGCAGAAAAAGATAAAATCTGCATGTGTAACATTGTCTTTTTCACCGGTCATTGTAAGAGCACAGAATTTAAAGGAATGATGAACTGCAGGGAATATAAAGGCTTCATTTTCAAAGCCTGTAAGACTGAAAAGTGATTGTTTATTTATCAGATCCCCAAAAAAATCCTTTGTTGTATTATCAGTAGCAATCCCTGTAGGAACAATAATCCCCGCCCTTCCTCTCTCATTAAGTAACTTCCTCACCAGTTCGGCAAAAATAGCATAAGTATTCACATCCCCCACTGCCGTTAAAGGAAATCTCCCCGATGTCCTCACAAATTTGCTCTGAGCTTCAGCCATATGTTTTGCCTCTTCAAACTCCTTTAAAAGCTCAGGATTTGTCTCTTTCAATCCCTTTATGAGTTTATCCCTTGCTGCCTTATTCTGTGCCCCGGCAATCTCGTGATCCCTTGTGGCAAAAAACTCCTGTTCCTGTAACTTAATCCTCTCCCACGGCGGATTTCCCAGAACCACATCAAATCCTCCTGATTCATAAACAACAGGAAACTCCAGAGGCCAGTGAAAGAAATTATTCCTTACTGCCATAGCATTTGCTGCGCCGGGAAGACTTTGAACCACAGTGGAAGGATTTTCCATAAACTTCATAAGCCTTTCATGAGTCGGTATGGCAGGATCATTTTCATCTTTTAACTGATAAAAGAAAGCACTCGTCCATATATTCGCCGCAGTCCAGCTATTCCACCACTCCGGCCCTGCCCGGATTTTTCCGTAAAACTCTTCTTTCCTTTTAACATCATCAGTGGAATCTTCTTTTATTTCATTTACATATTTCATCTCTCCGGCAATCCTGCCAAAATTCTCTTTTAAATTATCTCCTTCATCGAACATCATAAGCATCTGACCGGACTTTAATTCTTTCTTCTGTCTCTTATTCAGAGCTTTTATTCTGGATGCCACAGTTTTATCATCACCTGTTACAGGTTTAAAGGCATCATCGGGGATACCATCTTTAAGTCTTTCCATAGTATCGATTCCAACAAGACTGTTACCGCATTTAATATGATGATCCAGAAACGACAGAGGTTTTCCAGGCTCAAGTGCTTCCATCCAGAGATTTACCTTACAGAGTTCCACTGCCATTTCATTTAAATCAACGCCATAGATACACTTTCCTATAACATCCCTTAAAGCACTTTTAACACCTTCCGGCGCTGGTTCATCATCTCCTGTCCTTACAGAAGCCAGGCGCCTTGCAACCCTGTGAGCTGCAGCTATGAGGAAATGACCGCTTCCGCATGCAGGGTCACAGATTTTTAGATTTAATATGGCAGATTCAGGATCTGGCTTTTTAGCTGCTTCCTGTAAAACAGGATCAAGAGCGGAATCCAGAAGACAGTTTATAAGACTCGATGGTGTGTAATAACTTCCAGTGGTTTTTCTCTCACTACCTCCTGCAGTCTGAAGGGTAAATTCTCCTGTCTGTGTATTTATAACAGGATGAAGTTCCAGAAGGGATTCATAAACACTTCCAAGTTCTTCTGAGCCGAGATTCTTATAATCTACAGGCCTTCTTGTATTTTTATCTACCGTATAAGACAGGTGTCTTATGGCATCTAAAAAGTCAGAATTTGATATATCACACTGACGGAGATTTTCTATTGCACCTTCAGACCACAGGTAACTTCCAAGAGCAGGAAGAGCAAGGGGAGG
>JAKPQU010000329.1 GCA_029555925.1 Bacillota bacterium | reverse complement strand
AGTACCGTAACAGGTAAAAGGGTATCCATAAAAAGCTTCTGCCTGGCAGGCTCTGGAGAAGAAAAATTCGTTTTTTCTATAGTATTAGAAATTAACCAGTGGTTAATTTATTGTCTGTAAAACAAATTAAATAAGGCAAATTATTTTTCTTCGTAAGAGCCTGTCAGGCAGAAGCTGATAAATGATTACTAACAGACATGACCGGAGCGGTCACAACCAAATATGAAAATCAACCTCCAGTGAAGGTGCAAACTTCATCATTTTCATATAAATTTGCCTGTAGCGGTACTTAGTTTTTCTGTGAATATGCCGATAAAATTATTATAAAGTAAATCACTGATATAAAAAGGAGGAACAGGTTTGAAAAAATATTTGTTTTTGATTTTTTTCCTTTTACTTTATTCTATCTCTCTGGCAGGGGAGATGAAATTTCAGGATTTAACAGGTAAATATCCTGATGAACAGACAGGACCGTATTATTTTCTTTATATTGATGATAAGCCATATAAAGAACCTTATATTGCGACCTCGCCTGTTAACAGTAAAGAGGTAATATATTATTTTCCTGCGCGAGTTTTTTTGAATGCACTTAATGCTACAGGGACCTATGATAAAGCAAAAGATGTGCTTTTGATTAATAATAAAGAATTTCCGAAGGAAAAAGCTGCTATAGGCAAAGATATTAAGACAGGTGAAAAAGTATTGTATTTACCTTTTATGGATGTTTTAAAATTTTTGAATATAACGGTAAAAATCCAGGAAACCAGCCTTGGTATAACATATCATATAAGAACAACCGGTGTATCAGCATCTTCCCAGACAGTAACTGATGCCGGTTCAGATAATAGCAATACTATCATCTGGTATAGCTCTATAAGAGCAGGCCAGGAGGCAGCCAGGAAGAGTGGTAAAAGATTACTGGTTAAATTCGGAGCAGTATGGTGAGGGGCCTGCGTACAACTGGATCGTGTAATCCAGTCAGCAGATGCAGATTTTATTGCAGTTGCCAATAAATTTGTATGTGTTAGAGTTGAGCTTGCCGGGTGGAATGATCCTGTAGCCACCCAGTACAGTGTTAATTCAATACCTAAAATAGTTATAATAGATCAGTCCAGTGCAGGTATAATAGGTGAAATACCATGGAAAGACTATCAGGGGGAGCTCAGTAAACTGAAACAACAACTTAAAAGTGCTGCTACATGGTGAGAGTTGAGGGTTACCTTAAACTTTAAACCCTCAACTTACTCCCCTGGCGCATCTGAAACCATAAAACCAGTGTGCATCATAGGGAGGGAAAAAGTCTCTATGGGTACAGTTGCAGGAGAGAGTGCTATACCAGCATCCTCCTCTGAGGACTTTTTCTCTTCCTGATTTTGGTCCCGGTGGATTTTCTTTGATATTGTATTGATAATAATGCGGATCATACCAGTCGGAACACCATTCAATTACCTGGCCTGCCATATCCATTACACCATATGGACTTGCACCGCCGGGAAAAGAACCGACAGGTAAGGTTCCTCTACCGTTTGCTATATCTGACATTTTCTCCAGTAATACATCTAAATCCCTGTTATTACATAAATTCTTATCCCATGTGTTTCCCCAGGGATATTTTCTTCTGTCCGTACCCCTTGCAGCTTTCTCCCATTCAGCTTCACTGGGAAGTCTTTTCCCTGCCCAGTCTGCATAAGCTTTTGCATCCTGCCAGCTTATATTTATTACAGGATGGTTTTCTGTCTTTTCTGAAAAATATGTCTGCCACTTTCCCTGGGATTCGTAGGACGTATTTTTTATAAATCTATCGTACTGAATATTTGTTACAGGGTATATATCTATATAATAATCATCTAAAAATATTTTGTGTTCAGGATATTCATTTGATGCGGAATTATTATCTCCCATAAAAAAATAACCTTTAGGGATCAGAATCATAGATGAATTATCGACAGGATTCACCATTGTTTTATCGGGGTTTTCATCGGTACCGGGCCTGACTTTTTTTGTTAAAGAAAAATAAGAAAAAAAACCTTTACGCGATGATTCTGTTTTACTGGATGAAACCTGTGAAATATCCTGTCTGTATGTGCCTGGTCTATTTAATCCGTAAAGAGCATTTTTCATTTCCTGAGCGGTAAATCTGGCTTCAGGTTTCATTTGCAGTGATTTCATGATAATATTATGAAATCCTTCCGATATACAGGGTTTTAATTCTTTAACAGGTTTGAAATTGAACGGTATAAGAGGTTTCTGACCTGTAATAAGATGATGTATGGTAGCACCGAGGGAATATATATCACTTGCCGGTTCAGGTTTCCCCGTATATTGTTCCGGAGCTATATAGCCTTCTGTTCCTATACCGGTTTTTTGGGTAAGTGAACCGGGACTGACTGTTCTGGCTATACCAAAATCTATTAAAATTATTCTGCCGTCAGAGGATTGAACCATAATATTTGAAGGTTTCAGGTCACGGTAAACTACCGGCGGATTCTGTGAATGAAGATAGATAAGCACATCAAGCAGTTGTTTTGTATATTCTATTACCTTGTCCTCATCGAGTCCTCCTCTGTTTGAGTTATTTAATATTGTTTCCAGATCGTGGCCATCTATAAAATCCATAACAAGATAATACTTCCCATTTTCAGTGAAATGGTCTATAACTCTCGGAAGATTACTGTGCCTTAATGAGGCAAGTATTTTTGCTTCTTCATGAAACCTTTTTACTGCATATTCCTCATCGTGAATGGAGGCACTTAACAGTTCTTTAACTGCACATATCTGAGCAAGTCTATCATCTCTGGCTTTATAAACGGCACCCATTCCACCGGTTTTAATTAATTCCAGTATTTCATATCTTTCATCCAGAATTTTTCCTTCGGCGAGAGTTATATCTAAAAGTCTGGTACCACATTTGTTACAATACAATGCTTCATCTTTATTAGAGATATTGCAGTTATTGCATATTATTGACATAATATCAGTAAGCCTTCAGTTTTAGCTATCAGCTAAATTTATAGAAACTGATTAGGTGAGCGCTGATTTACTGTTTTTCTCCTGAATTGTTTTGAATTTTTTCATAATATTGAGGAACCCACCAGACAGGTATACTGTGTTCATATTCATCATTTGTTACTTCTCTGGGTATTATTTTTTTATCATCAGTATTTATTACGTATATCTGCCAGCCTCTGTCATTTTTTCCCAGATAAGCTATTTTTTTACCATCCGGTGACCATACAGGACATCGTTCACTTTTTTCCTGTGTGTTCGTTATATTCTTCAGATCCTTTCCGTCTATTCCAACTATATAAATATCACTGTTGTCTTCACCGTATTTTGTAGAATCAAAGGCCAGTTTCCCATCAGGTGAAAAGTCAGGGTTTAAATCGTTATATTCCGGTCTGGCTACGACAGGTTTTACATCTTTTCCGTCGGCATTCATAATATAAATATCACCTGTGTCCTTAGCCTCTTTCTCTGAACCCCTTGTGAAAGCTATTAATTTATCATCACGGGACCAGGCAGGAGACGATGCATTAAAATTTTTATTGTTCGTCAATTTAACAGCAAGAGCTTCTTTATCCCTGCCCTGAGGTTCAATAACATATATCTCTTTGTTCAGATCTTCCAGGAGTATTTTTTTACTATCTGATGACCATCTGGGGGATTTACCGATTATATGAATATTTTTTTCTTTCAGGTCAGATATACAGTAAGGTTCAGCATTATTATATTCTACAACCATAATATCCCCGTGTAATGCGATAGGTGACGCTGTTTTTACAAAAACAATTTTAAAACCATCGTGAGACCAGGACGGATCACTGGCAATTTTCATAACATTACTCTGGGGATTATAATCTGTTATTATATCAGATGGTGACTTTTGTTCATTCGCAATAGCAAGATTAACACATTTATCTTTACCGTCCGGAGTTCCTGAACCGGGAGGTGCTATACCCAGGGCAAATAGATAACCGTCAGGGGAACAGGCAGGAGTATAGATTCTATTTCTTGAAGTAGGAGAAATAATTTTTAATTCCATTGTATCAAGTTTTACTTCACATAAGAGTCCCTCATTGACTTTTATAGCGGTAAAGACCAGTTTTTCAGGTTCACTGAAAGGATTCCATTTAATTTCAGTCATTTTTTTACTGCCTGAAGGCCCCATTAATTCACCCCATATACCTGTCTTTTTAATTTCTCGTGGTGTGAGAATTTTCTTTATGACAGGATAACCTATCATCAGAATAATCAGTATAACCAGGGTTACAGCAGCTACAGGAATATAAGCTTTATAATCCTCCAGAGTTTTCCTTGGATTTAAATAAACAATTACTTTTATTTCTTCATCTCCTGCATTGGTTTCCAGGCTGATAGCTCCTTCAAGGCTTATTCTGCCTCCTCTTTCAATCTTTGCTATTTCTCTTTTGTCTATTAAAACTTCTATTTCTGCCGTACTGTCTTTACCGAGAGAAAAAGAGGATTCATCTATCGTAAGCCATGAAGTTTTTGATTTTATAGAACCTATGAGAGTGCCGCATCCTACATTTACTACATTAAAGATGGCACTTTTTTCTTTTTTATTCATATTAATCTGCAGTTGATTTGTATCCAATCCCAGCTGGGGTGAGTCTCCTGATATGCCCAGTTGAACAGGGATCTTTGCCTCTCCGATTGTAGAGGTTATCTCTACAAAACCTTCATATATCTGACCTATTTCTAATTGTTTTGCTTCTATTTGAACATTTATTACATTTCTTAACCCTTCAAAGGTTTCAGACTTTACTTTAAACCCGGGTATATCAGGTGTTTTTATTGTACCGGAGAATTTATCACTTTCAAAATCGGTTCTTGTTAACAGTAAATAAGTTTCTTTGACTTCACTTCTTCTGAGTTCTGTCAGTTCTATAGATTTAGGGCTTACAGAGAGGATACCTGTAATTTCAGCTTTTGGTTTTTTCTTTTTGGTGAACTCTTCGGAAGGAAGAGTAATGCCACAGTTGGCACAGATATCATGAGAGTCGCTCATTTCATTACAATTCGGGCATTTCCTGGCCATAATTTTCCATTTATGAAATCTCAAACATTTTATGCAATTTCAAAGGATGCCTTTCTTCACCCTGAATTTTAATTAAAAGTTAGAAATATTATAAGTCAGAAATAGGATAAAATCAACAGAGATTTTTATATGTAAATATAAGGTTACCACTGTCCCTTGAGATAAATAATAATTTCTTCTATTTTATCACATGAATTCAAACGGAAAAATATATTCCCCATTTGTTCTTCATAGGTAATACCACTGCCATGACCGCTTATTATTTCTTTTTTACAGGTTTAACCGTATTTTTCTATTACCAGTGATTTATCTGACCCTGTATGTATTCCTTTATTATCCGGTATATACTGTGTATAGACACAGATTGCAACAATTCTGTCTTTCCTTATATAAAGATCAAATCCTGACGGTTCACCTGTATTATTATAACTTAACATTTTATCTCCTGCCGGGCCTGTTATGGTGTGAAGAGGTTCTCTGTTTAAAACCTTTCTTGCATCATCTTCTTTCATGCCGGTATAAAGTAATAATGACGGAACTGCATTTATAGAAGGAACTATCCATAATCCCTGTGAATCTATATAGTATCCGTTATTCCATATTGCAGATGGTGCTGTCATTCCTGTAAGCATTACAGTGATTATTAATACATAAAGAAGTTTCATGAAAAGTTTCATGTTTAACCACTCCTTATTAAACATAATAATCTTGCTACCGTCACGAGCGTATGTATCATTATTTATGCTTACCTCAGTAATATAAATATACATTCAACAAATCAGATAAAACTCCTTTTTCTATTGACATATGATAGATATTTTTGATATACTAACTACCTGAAATAATAATCAGGAGGAATGTCCGAACGGTAAGGGGCCGGTCTTGAAAATCGGTGTAGGCGAAAGCCGTGGGGGTTCGAATCCCTCTTCCTCCGCCAGAAAAGGGCCGCAGGGCCCTTTTTGTATTTGTATGATAAATTATCGAAACAATTAAAGATAGAAAAAAAGGAAATGGAAACGTAGAAGAAGAATATTATAAAAAATTATAAAAGAATTGTTAAATAAATAATATTTTTATCATATTAATGAAAGGACAACATTTTACTACAGGGTAATTTCTTATGGAACAACAGTTTGAACCTCTTCTGAATGCATTGAAATCCGGTGTATGGTTTCATCGTCAGCAGGCAGTTCAGGCAGTAGAGAGGCTTGGCGGAGAAACAGCAATAAAGATTTTAATTAATGTTCTGAATGATGAGAATGAAAATGTGAGATGTCAGGCTATTACTGCTCTGGTCAAGTTGAAATCCAGGCAGTCTGTAGATGCCATTATAAAAGCCCTCTCTGATCCTTCTCCGAAAGTCAGGGAAGAAGCATCCTTTGCCATAGGCATACTTGGTGCTGAAGAAGCCATACCGCATCTTATCAAAGCTCTGGAAGACAGTGTTATGAGAGTAAGTTATGCTGCTACGAGATCACTTCATAAAATCGGAGGGTCTAAAATAATAAAACCTATGTGTAAAGTTTTATTTGATTCTGCAGATACTGTAAAGATAAGAATAGTAGAAGCCCTTGGTGTTATAGAACCGGAAACAGATGAAGATAAAAAGGTTTTAATGAATACCCTCTATAAAGCCCTTGATGAACCGAATAAACTTGTAGTTATATGGTCTGCCTTTTCTCTTGTAAAACAGGGAGCAGAAGAACAGGTTCATATAATAATAAAAGAAGTAGAAAATCCTGACAAAATGATAAGATTTAATGCAGTGACAGCTCTCGGCAAATTGAAAGATAAAAGGTCCCTCGATGCACTCAGAAGAGCCCTGGATAAAGAACTGGATATAAGGGTAGAAGAACTTCTTTTGAAAGTTATAAGGGAGCTGGAAAGATAGCGAGTCGTGAACAGTGAGTAGTGAGTGGAAACTCATGATCTTGCTTCACGACTCACGACTCACGACTCACTTGTTTCACTTATGATATTTCTCCATTAAATCGAAGAGCAGCCTCGTTACAAGTCTTACTCCGAAGGCGGTGCTTCCCCTGGAAACATAAGATCTATCTCCGTATTTTGTATCTACTGCTGCCAGATCCAGGTGCAACCATTCTACTCCATTATCTATGAAATCTTCCAGAAACAGGGCTATTGATATAGTCTGAGGATCTTTATAGCTTCTATTCTTTCTATCGGCGAAATGGCTCATAATTCTTTCCCTGAATTTTCTGTCAAGAGGCATCTGCCATACTTCTTCACCTGTAATCCTTGATGCTTCCTGGAGTTTCGGCACAAGTTCTTCTGAATTTGTAAAGAAAGGAACTCTGTTTAACCCCATGACAGAGCCAAGATTGAGCAGTGTGGCAAGATCTATAATCAGTTTCGGAGAATAATATTTCTGTATATAGGTAAAGGCATCTGCCAGTATAAGCCGTCCTTCACAGTCAGTATCAAATATTTCTACAGTTTTCCCTGACATAGAATAAAAGATATCTCCCGGTTTGCAGGACATATTGCCAATGGCGTTTTCTGCCAGAGGTATTACTGCCACACAGTTTAAAGGATAGTTAAATTCTTCCAGTGTTTTCATTATACCCATTACTACAGCTCCGCCTGTTAAATCCCTTTTCATTTCAAACAATGTGGATTTACTCTGTTTTAATGTTATTCCTCCTGTGTCGAAAGTTATACCTTTTCCTACAAGGCCTATTACGGGAGCATTTTTATCTTTTATATATTCAAGTACAACGAGTCGCGGAGGAGTAACGCTGCCCTGACCGACAGCAAGAAGTAAATTCATGTTATTCTCAGCAATCTCTTTTTCATTTAAAACAGTACATTTTACAGATGTACCGTCAAAGAGTTTTTTCGCCTGTTCTCCGAATACGTCAGGAGTCATATAGTTTGAAGGTTCGTTACATATATCTTTTACTATATTGACGTTCCTGGAAACTGTAGTGCCGTATTTAATACCGGGAGTAATCATTACGGCCGGTATTTTATAACCGGGAGGAACAGCAAAGGTTATTTGTTCAATTTTTTTCTCTTCTTTTTCAAGGGTAAGATATTTTGTGAAATTGTACAGTCCGAGTAATATGCCTTCTACTATTGAAGAAGAAATTTCTTCTGTATCGAATTTTTCTACATAAGGCGGTACTATAGCCAGATTTTTGCATCCTGTACCTTTAAGTTTTTTTACGGCCATAGAAAAGGTTTCTCTTAACTGATTTGTATTCATATCTTCTGATTTTCCCATACCGGCAATAACTACTCTTTTAGGTTTAATATCCTGAAACGTGTGAATTACTGTTATCTCACCGGGTTTCCCTGTTATTTCTTTTTCATCGAAGATATATTTGATTTTCCCCTTTAATTCTTTATCCAGATTAATAATTTCATCGGGCAAATCGGTCAGTTCTGAGTGTAACCCCATAATCAGCGCATCACAGGATATTTCACTCAGTTTGCCTTCTTTTACATTGATCTCCATTTAGAATCATCTCCATTATAAATTCGTCAGATAAGGGTGACAGGTAATAGCTACCGGTCACCCTTTATTGGTCACGCTATAATAACACAGGCTCTGTACTATGTCAATCAGTCTTCTTTCCCTGATTTTACAGCATATTTCGTATGTTTTATACCATAGATAAAATATATAATCAGACCTATGGCAAGCCATACTATAAACCTTATCCATGCTACAAGAACGAGATTTGCCATAAGGAATATACAGCTTCCTATACCAAGGAGAGGTATAAGAGGAACAAATGGAACTTTAAAAGGACGTTTCAGATGAGGTGATTTATATCTGAGTATTATAACCGCAATGCCGACAAGGACAAAAGCAAATAAGGTGCCTATATTACAGAGTTCCGCCGCTTCATGAATATCTACTATGCCGGCAAAAAATCCGATGATACTTCCTGTAAGAATAGTTGTTATATAAGGTGTCCTGTATTTCGGATGAACCTTTGCAAAAACAGGTGGTAAAAAGCCATCTCTTGACATGGAGAAAAATATTCTCGGCTGTCCCACCATAAGAACCAGAAGCACTGCAAGAAGGGCTATTACTGCTCCTACTGAAACTACATAACGTGATAATGACGTAAGACCCGCATAATTGAGAGCAGTGGCCATAGGCTCAGGTGTGCCGAGTATGTTGTAAGGTGCTATACCTGTCATAACAGCGGCTACGATAATATAGAGTATCGTGCATATAATAAGAGAACCTATAATACCTATAGGAAGATCCCTACCGGGATTTTTTGTTTCTTCTGCCGTAGTGGATACTGCGTCAAATCCTATATAGGCAATAAATACCAGAGAGGCACCTGTGAAAATACCATGCCACCCGTTCGGAGCAAAAGGTGTCCAGTTCTCAGGTTTTATATAGAAAATACCTGCTCCTATGAATATAGCTAAAATTATGATTTTCAGAGCTACAATAATATTATTCAATCTTGCACTTTCTTTGATACCCAGTATGAGTAATGCAGTAATAAATGCCACTACTATGACGGCAGGAAGGTTTATACTCAGATGGACTCCTCCTATTTGAGGAACCTGTGCCATTATTTCAGGGTTTGTTGCTGCAGTTCTCAGGTCATTGGAAAGATATGCAGGCAATACGATACCAAATCCTGCCAGTAAATGCTTGAAATATCCTGCCCATCCTATGGCAACAAAAACTCCTCCGACCATGTATTCCAGTATTAGATCCCATCCTATAATCCATGCGAATACTTCTCCTAATGTTGCATAGGAATAAGTATAGGCACTTCCTGATATAGGTAAAAGTGAAGCAAATTCTGCATAACAGAGAGCGGAAAAACTGCATGCCACTGCAGCTATAATAAAACTTATGATTACTGCAGGGCCTGCCCCTATATGACTTGCACCTCCTGCAGCTATGGAACCTGTTATTACAAATATACCTGCCCCTATGATAGCTCCTACTCCCATGGCCATTAAATCTATGGCACCGAGAGATTTTTTCAGTTTAAAATCTTCTTTTTCTGCAGAGGCAATGATTTCTTCTACATTTTTTTTGCGAAACAGATTCTCTATGCCCATTATTTTTTTCATCCTTTCCAGATAAAATTTTCGTAACCCTTCAACTACCAACTGTTTTATAAAAAATTCGATGGTTTTTATGAATTTCCTACTGATGATTTTTTATAAAAAAATTTGCTGTTAAGCATAAATATGATATAATTATTATGTATATAAATATAACACTCTGTATCGCGTTATGCCATGCGTATCAGGCGTTACGAAACGAAAAGGTGGGTATAATGAATTTAATTGAGAAATTTTTCAAATTTACTGTATTATGCACATTCCTCTTTATGGTTCATCAGAACTTTGCTTATGGATCACCTCAGACAGATAAACTTCTCAGTGAGGGGGAAGTACTTGTTAATAAAAAGAAATATTCTGCAGCAGAGGCTAAAGTGGCACAGGTTATAAAGCTTGATCCCCTCTCGGCAAAGGGATATTATCTTTTAGGAAAGATCTATCAGGATGGTTATAAGGATTACAGCACAGCTATTAAATACTATACAAAATCCATACAGCTTTCTCCTGCTAATGAAGATAACCATTATAATATAGGCAGCTGTTATTATGCCCTTGGTAAAAAAGATAATGCCATATCCTGGCTTGATTATACGAAGGAACTTGTCTGGGAAAAGAAGTTATATAAAAAATATGAAAAGGTTCTTGGAGTTTTAATAAAAATTGTAGAGGATAAACAACTTAAGATTGCCTATCAAAAGGAACTCGATGCATATAAAAGAGGAAAGAGAAATGAAACGACTGTATCCATACATGTCCCTCAAATAACAGTAGAAGTTAAAAAGGAACATAAGATAGCCTTTTACTCAGGCAGAGATGTTAACGGAGAGATCTATCTTATGAACAGTGATGGTAACAATCAGACAGGTATTTCAAAAAATTCCGGAAATGACAGTATACCTTCCTGGTCTCCTGACGGGAAAAAGATTACTTTTACATCATACAGGGATGGTAACGGAGAAATCTATCTTATGAACAGTGACGGAAGTAATCAGGTTAATCTTACAAATAATTTATCTGAAGATATGTTCTCATGCTGGTCACCTGATGGGCGCAAGATCGCCTTTACATCCAGCAGGGATGGCAATTATGAAATATATGTTATGAATGCTGATGGAAGTAATCCTGTTAATCTTACTGCCAGTTCCGCCCAGGATCAAAAACCTTCCTGGTCTCCTGACGGACGTAAAATAATCTTTACTTCTGACAGGGATGGTAATTATGAAATATATGTTATGAATGCCGATGGTTCACAGCCGATTAATCTTTCAAATAATCCCTGGACTGATATAGATCCTTCCTGGTCTCCCGATGGCCATAAGATTGCTTTTACATCAAACAGAGATGGAAATAATGAAGTATATATTATGAACAGTGACGGCTCAGATCAGATTAACCTTACTGCCAGTTCTTCCGATGATGAAAGCCCTGCCTGGGGATTTGAGGGACGTAAGATTTATTTTACTTCCAATCGTGATGGGAATCATGAGGTTTATGTTATAAATATTAACGGAACTGATGCAATAAATCTTACCAATAACCCGGCTGAAGACGGATGGCCATGTCAGAGCCGGTAAAATGGATAGTCTGACTATGGCAACAGGTAAAAGAGTATACGGAAGCTGATAAAATGGTTGCGGACTTATCCTGAGCGGTAATAAGATATTTTGTTTACCATGAATAGTTAGTTTCATAACAATCCATAATTAATAAACTCGTAATGCGTAAAGCGTGATGCGAAGGGATAATAACTCATTATGCATTATGCTTTACGCATCACGAATCATTTAAATTCTAATAAGTTATGAAATACACTATAATAAGGCTTTAACAGAGGTTTACACAAAATTTATTACACAGTCAAAACACTGAGGAGTATATTTCTTTATGACAAAAGATTTTGAACTTTTAGTTATAGAAGGAGATAATCAGGGGGAAAAGTATCCTCTTTCAGATAAGCCATTTACCATAGGAAGAAAGCTTCCTTATGATACAAGACAGAATTTTATACTCATTATAGATAAGACTTCTACTGTATCTACTGCTCAGGCTGATATAGAATGGTGTAATAACAGTCATGTAATAAAACCGAGGAAAACAACCAATCCTACTAAAGTGAATGGCATAGAAATATCAGAACCATGCCCTCTTTCATCGGGAGATAAAATACATATGGGCAAGGTGGTTTTATTATATCAGGAAGTTTCTGAACCTACTTTTACTTCTACTATAGATGAGACAGACATACCATTGTTGAGAGCTCTTGCATTTAAAGAGACAGGCCCGAAAAAAATAGACTATTCATATGATGAACCTGCAGTCAAACCCGTTGCCTCTTCACCTGTGTCGGGGAGTTCATCCATACAGGAAGGCAGTTTTCTCCCTGATTACTCTCATAAATATCTTTTCGATGATGATGAAGTTACTCTTCCTGAGATGCAACTCATAGAAGGGCAACCTGATTATGAAAAAGCCACTGCATCACATAATGAAAAAACAATGTTTGATGATATGTCCCGGGCTTATGACTATGAACTGGAAATAATAAAAGGTGATAGAAAAGGAGAGATTTTTCCTCTCGATAAAAAAGATTTTTTCATAGGAAGAATGTCAAAGAAATCCCCTTCTGTAAGAGATCTCCTCTTTTCATCACAGGATAGAACTATTTCCAGAGAACATGCCAGATTTTCAATAGAAGACGGAGACGTTTATCTTATAAATGAAAGTAAAAAGAGTATTACTCTTCTTAATGAAGTACAGGTTGTTGATAAAGAAAAATTGAAACCAGGTGACCATATACAGGTCGGAGAAAATATAATTATTCTGTTCAGAAAAAAAGAAGATCTTTTTATGGAGTTAGAGGAAGGAGATTCTACTGTTGTTCCTGCCGGGGCAGAATTATCTTCTCCTCCTGTCATTTCTGATGTGGCAGAATTATCTTCTGTTCCGGTGGAATCTTTCAAAGACCGGGCTACGTCTATGGAGGAAGTTTCTTCTGACATATCAGTTACTGATGAGCCTTCTTCAACTGCCGGTATGGTTTTTATAGAAGAAGGGCCTTTCACTGCCGGCACGGCTCGAGAATTTTACATAAAATCTTATTATATAGATATTTATCCCGTTACAAATGATGAATATAGAAAATTTATTGAAACCACAGGTTATAGAAGTGAAGGTAGATGGGAAAGCTCTTTCATACCCGGTAAAGAAGATCATCCTGCAGTCAATGTTACCTTTAATGATGCCATGGCTTATGCGGTATGGGCAGGGAAAAGACTGCCCGATGAATTTGAATGGGAGAAAGCAGCCAGAGGTAATGACAGAAGACTGTATCCCTGGGGAAATGACTGGGACAGAGAGAGATTAAACAGCAGGGAAAATAATCTTAATGGAACTATGTCTGTTTATAATTTTACTGAAGGTAGAAGTCCTTATGGCATTATGGATATGGCAGGAAATACGTGGGAATGGACCGATAGTTCTTATATATCAGACCTGGATGGCACTCCATCAAAACCATCAGGTAAAACCTTGAGGGGAGGTTCGTGGCTGAATAAACTCGAGATACCGGGCTGTACCCTGAGGTGTGAAGCCTGGAGTGATGAATTTGGCCCGGACACAGGTTTTAGATGTGCCAGGGATATATGATAAAAAAGGGGATGGACCTATGGCAGGAGGATTTACTCTACAAACGAACTTTATATTGAACGATAAATACAGAATAATAAGGGGAATTTACAGGGATGATTTTTCTTCTATATATGTTGTAAACGAGGTAAATTCACAGAAAAATCTCACTCTGAAAGAAATATTAAACCCTGTAACAGACATTATATCACAGAGTATATCAAAAGAATTAAGGAAAGTAACGGAAAAATATGTAAAAATAGATAAAAGCCCTGATTCTCCAAGGATGCTTGATTTCTTTTTTTGTAATGGTAAAAGTTATCTTGTCCTGGATTATAAAGATGATGAAACCGTTGAAAGATTACTCCTCTATCCTTCTCTCGGGAAAACCCTGAAAGACAGGTATATAGTTGTAAGAGGAATAGCAAGCGGAGGATTTGGCTCTGTATATCTTGTTCGCGATCTAAGTCTTCCCGGTAAATACTGGGCCGCAAAAGAAATGCATGAAGAAAGTGATCAGGAGGTAATTGAAAAAAGTTTTAAAATAGAAGCTGAAATGCTGGCAAAACTTGAGCATAACTGTATCCCAAGGGTTACAGATTCTTTTGTGGAAAGTAAAAAACTTTATCTTATAATGGACTATATAAAAGGAGAGACTCTGTCTAAATATCTCAAAAAACTTCCCGAAGGAGGTTATTTTTCCGAAGAACAGATCGTTACCTGGGGGGTTCAGATATGTGATGTCCTTCATTATCTGCACAATCGTCCCACTCCTATCGTATTCAGGGATTTGAAACCTGATAATATTATGATAACAGACGAAGGGGTTTTGAAATTAATAGATTTCGGTATAGCCAGGGTTTTTCAGGATACAAAGACTGTTACTACAAAATATGCCCTTCTTACGGAAGGATATGCTCCTCCCGAACAATGGATGGGAAAGGCTGAGCCACGATCTGATATATATGCTCTCGGAGCTACATTGATGTGTCTTATAACAAAAATAAATCCTCAGGAACTGGCGCCGGAGTTTCCACCTCCCAAGACTTTAAATCCGAAAATTTCCGATAAACTCAGTAATATAGTCCTCAAAGCTCTACAGCCAAAGATTGCCGATAGATATGAGACTATCATGGAAATGAAACAGGAGTTACTTAAATTACAGAAATCAAAAGAAAGCAGTGAAAGTGAATTCAAACACCTGGAACAGGCGGACCGGTACAGAGAAGAAGGAGAATATTTAAAGGCAAGCTTTGAATATATGAAAGCTCTTGACTTTAACTGTGATAATGAAAGAGCCCTTATGGGAATAGGTGAGTGTTATGAACTCCTGGGACTTAAAGATAAAGCACAGGAACACTATCTTAATATATTAAATAAAAATACCGGCTCGGCTCTCAGAACCGCTGTGCAGAATAAACTGGCTGCATATGGCATCAAAACCAGAGCAGTAGCTATTGAAGATAATGGCTTTGAAGAGAATGATTTACCTTCACCTCATTATAATACAATCGTAACTTCTACAGGAAGAAATTATGATATGGTTGAAAAAACAAAGAAAACCGTTATAGGAACAATTTATTCTCCTGTTGCATCTGTACCGAAAAAAGAAATAAAAAAACAGACACATTCATTCATCATAATCTTCCTGGCTTTTGGCCTGTTATTTGCTCTGGCATCGGCAGGTGTTGTTTTCTTTATGATGAAGCCTGAGAGTCCTGAGAAGCTTTATGCAAAAACTCTTGCTTCTGTCAAAGAAAAGAAAGATTTACCAATAGCTTTCAGTAATATGGATAAACTTATTCAGAAAAAAGTCAAATTATCTCCCGGTAATTCAAAGGACCTTACACTGGCATGGATTGACTGGGCCAGGTCATTATTAAAGGAAAAAAATCCTGATTTAAGTAATGTGAAGAAAATGCTGGAAGAAGCAAAAAAGGTAAATGTGTCTGAGACAAAAGAAATTGCTGAGACATATATGTCTCTTCTGGATAAAATTCTTGCAAAAGAAGGCTCTGATGTTAAAGAAAAAGAGGAAATTCTGGACATAATTGAGAAGTTTGATGCTGATGATATTGGAGAAAAAAGAGGAGATAAACTCGGAAAATACCACAGGATTCTCGGCAAAGATTATCTGAAATCAGTTCCTCCGGATCGGGAAAAGGGATTGGAACATCTGAACATGGCACTGGATTTTGACAGAGATAATACTGACACGCTTAGGGCACTGGCTTCATATTATATGGATCAGAAAGATTATGATAACGTTATAAAATATGCAAAGACTCTTGATAAAAAAGATCCTGATCTATCTATAATGCTTGCAGATTCTTATCGTCTCAAGAAAAAGGATAAGAATATGGGTGAAGCTTTAAAATACTATGATCTTACACTGGCAAACATCGAAGATGATAAAAAACAGGATTATAAAAAAAGACTCCTTGAAGGTTATAAAGATATTGGCTCATATTATTTGAAGGCTAAAAATTTTGATAAGGCCATACAAAGTTTTTCAGGTGCCGCAGATATTGATAAGGAAACTTATAAGAAGGATCTGGCTGGTGCCTATATAGGTAAAGGCCTGGACTTGTATAAGAAAGGTTCTGAATATTATGAAAAGGCTGCCGGGTTTTTTAAGAAAGCCAAAGAACTGGTCAAAACTGATAAGAAATCAAAAGCATATACAGATGCAGTAAAATATCTGGCAGAGATAGATAACAGGATTAAAGAACAGGCCCATTCTACCGATTCTTCCGGTGGAAATGGATATTATGACGGAGGGGGATATTATGACGGAGGAGGATATTATGACGGAGGAGGATACAGTGATGGAGGAGGAAGTGGCAATAATACAGGTGGTGGGGATCTTAATAGCTGGTAAAAAACTTATAAGAACTTGTTTGATATTATTTCTTATACTCATAATGCAGCAAATGACCTTTGGTCAATCACAGAGACAGTGGATTATGGGTACAGTTACTTCTATATCAGATAATGCTTTCCAGATAATGGATAACAGCGGTAAATCGATTAATATAGGTGTCTCACAGAATACTAAATTTATACATTTCGGTAAAGGGGCAGGCAAAGAGGCGGATTTTTCAGAACTCGCTCAGAATGATATTGTTACCATTTTCTCTATGTCTCAGGGTAGTAATATTATAGCTTTACAGGTTGGCTTTTTACATCAGGGTGAACAGATAGATTCGTCTCAGATGCCACAGAACAGTTCCCCTCAGTTCAATCCTGATAACCAGTATAGCCAGAATAATCCGCAGTTCAATCCTTATAACAACCAGTATAACCAGGATAATCCCCAGTTCAATCCCTATAACAACCAGCATAACCAGTATAATCCGCAGTTCAATCCCTATAATAACCAGAATGATAGTTATTTTGAGCCCTATAACAACCAGTATAGCCAGAATAATCCGCAGTTTAATCCCTATAACAACCAGTACAACCAGAATAATCCACAGTTTAATCCCTATAATAATCAGTATAATCCCAATAATCTGCCTGATTATAATCAAGATTATGATCCTGACTGTCCGGAATGTAACCGGAATTATAAGTATAATCAGAAGATGCCCAATATGAACCCTCAGTTAAATCCTGATAACCATCAGAATAATCCCCTCTTCGATCCCCGTAATTTAACTGCCAGGTCACAACAGTTCAATCTACTTTCTGACTATATAAAAAATAACAGTACTATAAGTGATCAGTCTGGAGTCTTTTTCTGTGTACTGCCATCCGGATGGAAAGCCGAGAGAGGCGGAATATATATAAAAGAAATGTTGGATGCAACCGCTCTGTGTAATGTTACTGTTGTTCCTTTGAAAGAAAAAGACATGTTATCCTTTGCTAAAAGCAATGACAGTAACTATGAAAAACTTGGAAAAAAGATGAAAAATGAATATAAAAAGCTTGGTGTAAAATCCATCACGGTATCAAATAAAGAAGCGTCTTCTCTGTCCTATTCTTACAGAGGCAATGACGGAAATTATTATTATGTTGAGCAATACTATATCAGTGCCGGTGACGCCATTGTAACAGTTCATCTGGAAACAGACAGGCAGAAAGATTTTTCTACAGATTTCAGGAAAATTATAGAAAATTTTCAGGTCAAATAGAGCGTGATGCGTAATACGTGATGCGCAGTATTAAACCCGTTACGCGTTACGTGTCATGATGACTTACATTCTAATAAGTTATAAAATATACTATAATTATGAAGCAAACAGAGGTGTACCATTGAAAGAAAATGAAATAAATGTAGACTTCAATGAAGTCGGTAAAAAAATTGAAGAAGCCATAAAGTCTTTGAAGAATAAAAAACTCCAGGAAGGAGACCTGAATTTCGACCCTTCAAAAGTTGAAACAAGATTATCATTCAAGCAGGTTGATAAAGATAACTGGCAGATAACAGTAGAATTGATTGATACAAATACAAATGAACCATTTCAACTTCCTACAGATATCAATATATAAGTGAAAAGTAGGGGCGAACCACTGTGTTCGCCGGGTACCGGTTAAAATACGCGTTAAAATACGCGTCACACGTTACGTAATACTCATCATGCATAAAATTTCTCTGAACGTTTCATCAAATATTTTTTCTTCTGCCTGTGACGGTGAAAGTGTTGTTACATATTCTACAAAATGACTGATTTCTTTTTTCAGATACTCATTTATAACAGGTATCACAGGTTTTAAATCAAATTCTTCTCCGTATATTTTTTCATTCAACAATGTTTGAATTTTATTTTTTAAGACTCCTTCAGGCAATATAGTTAAGAGACTATTGAATTCCATAGGAGGAACTGTTTTTCTTTCCTCAATCCACCGGCATGCAAGAGCAGGTCTCAGGGCATAAAAGTATTTTTTTATTTTCACAGATTCCCCCTGGAGACTGTCTCTAAAGGTGCTTTTCAATATACTTGAATAATGATAAAAAGTGCTTTTTTGAGAAAAAGCTACAGGTATAAGTTCTTTTATCTTTTTGCTTATTTCAGGTCTATCAAGATATATAACAGGTGATTGAAACCATTCCATAAGTGTTGCATTTGATTTTTGAAGAAGCCTCAGGGCTTTTCTGATATCCCATCCGTTTATGTCCAGCAGATCACATACAGGTCTTTCTATCACATCTTTTCTGTCGTAAACAGACAGATACCGGTCATGGTTATGAACATAGATAAACCTGACGTCATAGTCACTGTCTTTCGATGGAAATCCCCATGCCCGGCTTCCTGACTCACAGGCATAGATTATTCTGACTTTTTCTTCATTTTCTATTTTCTTTAATTCTCCGAGAATTTTTTCTTTCATAATACTATCTACAGACATAAAATAAATCTCCTCATTGACAATATAGGTTCGGAACTTTTGTGCATTTACTCTATATTTTCTCTGAGTTATTATAACATATTTACTGTGAAAATAAAAAATCAGGACAATCCTTTTGAGATTGCCCTGAAGCAAAAGAGTTATTTTACAGGTATATAAATATCAAATTCTGAATCTTCCTGACTTACGGGATTAAACC
>JAKPQU010000272.1 GCA_029555925.1 Bacillota bacterium | reverse complement strand
GATTACGACATGGCTATAAAAGCATTGAAACAGGCTATTTCTATCAATCCTTCCTCTCCTGTATCTTATTCCAATCTGGGAGTCATTTATTATAAACAGGGCAAATACGAAGAGTCGGAAAATAGTTTCAAGAAAGCCATCGAAATAGATAAAAATTTTGATCAGGCGAAAGCCAATCTTTCAGAATTTTACAATGATCTGGAAAAAGGGGGAAAGAAAAAAGGAGCCCTTACAAAAGAATTTGTGCCTCCTGATAAAATAACATCCGGCGAAGGTGCCACGAAAGGAATCAGCCGGAGAGCCGGAGAAAAAACGGATAAAGAATTACTGAAACTAGAGGAGTATATGAAATCGAACAGGGACGAGCCGGAAGGCTATCTCAACCTGGGCGATTATTATATAAAGCTTAACAGCTACGATGAAGGAGTAAAATGGTATCAGAAAGCGTTAACCGTCGATCCATATCATATAAAAGGTCACTTTAAACTGGCTATGGCTTATAAAAACAAAGGACTTAATCTTCTCGCAGAAAGTGAGTTTAAAAAAGTAATAAAAATCAGTCCGAGACATTTCGAGGCTACCCTGCAGATGGGAATACTGCTTCTGGATAAAGGAAAAACAGAAGAAGCACTCAGGGAGTTTTTAAAAGCGGCCAGACTGAAAGAATACGAGCCTTCGGCTCATCTTTATCTAGGTCTTGCCTGGAAAGCCATGGGGAAATATGACGAGGCACTAAAAGCTTTTAACAACTGCCTTCTCTATGACCCTTTAAATGTAGAGGCATATTATAATTCAGGTTTTATTTATTATGAAAGAAAAGATTATATTAAAGCAGAGGAAAATCTGAAGATTGCCGTAAGTAAAAATCCTTCTCATGGAGACAGTCACTTATATCTGGGAAATACTTATTATAAAAAAGACATGTTTTTCCAGGCTCTCGATAGATATAAAAGTGCCATCAAGCTCAAACCGGACTGTGCAATTGCCTATTCAAACATGGGTGCAGTTTTCAATAATCTTGAAATGCTTGAAGAAGCGGAAAACTGTTATCTGAAAGCACTGGAAATAGATCCTGCCCTTTCGGAAGCCCATTTAAATCTCGGTATCCTGTACCAGAAGGAAGGAAAATACGACAGAGCCATAAAAGAAATGAACATGTATATTGCTTCCTCGGGGGGACAGGATGTTGAAGAAGTAAAGAAAAAAATAAAGAACATGCAGAAACATCCGTCGATGAATCCTCAAAGTTATGACAGAAAGATATAGAAGAGGTGAAAAATCATAAAAACAGGTTTCATACAGGCTTTAGATCCGGAGAAATCAGATATATTCGATTATGAATATCCTCCCCTGGGGATTCTCTATATTTCCGGATATTTAAAAAAATATCTGGATGTTAAAAACATTTTTCTGGCAGATACAGTTCAGTCTCTTATTGAACAAAAACCCGACATAGCCGGGATTTCATCAAACAGTTTTAATTTTAAAGAAGCCATAACCATATCGGAAGAAATAAAAAAACATCTCTCCATACCTGTAATAATAGGAGGCCCTCATATAAGCATATTACCTTACTCCCTTCCCGATACGGCAGATATAGGTGTTACGGGAGAAGGTGAGGAAACCATGAAAGAACTTCTGGAAATCTATATGAGAGACGGAATTTTTCATCCGGAAAAACTTTCCTCCGTAAAAGGCATAGTATACAGAGAAGGAAATATAAAAAAAGTAACTCCTGCGAGGGAAGCAATAAAACCTCTTGACAGAATTCCTGTGCCTGACAGAAGCCTCTGCTGCGAAACAGACTGGACACCATGTATTATCACCTCAAGGGGATGTGCCTATAAATGTAAATTCTGTTCCCTTTCTTCCTGTGTTCAGACATTTAGAAGTTTCCCGATAAAACACATAAAAGAAGAACTTTTTGAAATAATAAACTGTATAGAAAGTTATCCCCATGTAAGAATCCTTGATGATGTATTCGCATTAAATATAAAAAAACTGGAAAAAATAAAAAATTTTATTCTAGAACATTCTTTTCAGAAAAAGGTCACTTTTGATTGTTCCGTAAGAGCGGATCTCTTTAATGAGGAAGTATGTAACATATTAAAAGACATGAACGTAACAAGAGTTCTTCTGGGAGCGGAATCCGGGTCAGACAGAATACTGAAATATTACAGAAAAGGTCAGACAGTAGAAGATAACCAGAGAGTAATCGATCTGTGCAATCATTATGGTATAGAAGTTACTGCATCCTTTATAATAGGAGCACCGCCGGAGACAGAAGAGGATCTGAAAGAAACCTATAATTTTATAAAGAAAAACAGGAGTAAATTCTGGAATGTTCATGTTCATCCCCTCGATCCTCTGCCAGGAACAGAGATATGGAATTATGCCAAAAAAAGAGGTTTTGTAACTGATTATGATGAAGAAATAAAAAGCGTTAATTTAAGTGAATATTTAAGTGATGAACTCTTTAGAGAATATTTAAAATCTTTTCTTGAATTAATATGTTTCGATGTGGAAAAACATTTTACCGTGGCACAGAAGCTCATGGAAGATTTTTACAGTAATCAGTGACCAGTTACCAGTGACCGTTTACCGGTGTTTTCTAATTACGGCAACAGATAAAATAGTGAATTTTTGATAAAAGATCAGGGAAAATTTTTATGAAACATATAAAACAACTTCTTGAAGACGGACAATTTGAAGCAGCAGAAGTAATGCTCAGGGAATATACGGATAAAAATCCTTATGACGGACAGGCTCTTTATTATCTGGCTTACTGTCTTTTCAGTCAGGATAATTTTGGCGAAGCCGTCAGATACTTCATGATGCTCGGAGAACTGATACCGGATGAACCGGAAGTTCATTTTATGACAGGGAAATGCTTTTTTAACAGGAATAATTACAGGGAAGCAATCAAATATTTCAGGGAAGCCATAGATAAAGGTCTATCGGGCAATAATCTCCTTAAAGCCGGCCATTTACTCGCCCTTGCTTACTGTGGCAGTAAACGTTTTAACTCTGCAGAAAAAACAGTAAGACGTATCATATCAAAATCTCCCGACTATTATCCCTGCCATGACCTTCTGGGAAGGATATTAATATCCCGTATGGATTATAAAAGGGCAAGAGAAATTTATAATAAAATACTGGTAATGAAATCAGGTCCCCGGGAAGATGCCTTATTTCATATTGCTTTTACATATATAATAGAAAACAAAATAAATACGGCCATAAATAAACTGGAAGAAATCTTAACCGAATGGAAGGATCATTTAAAAACACATTATACCCTGGCTGCTCTTTACTTTCATTCCGATAACATAAAGAAAGCCTCGGAACACTGGCGTAAATGTGTGGAACTTGATCCGAATAACCTTGGCAGAAAGGCCCTTGTTAATATTATGATCAGTGAGTCGTGAAAAGTGACTAGGGGCGTTTAATTAAACGCCCTGTAACGAAATACTCATTATGCGTCACGCGTCACGATTTATTAAGGAGGAACATAAATGATAGAAACCCATGCCCATCTGGATTCGGACAAATATGATGAAGATAGAGATTCTGTCATAAAAGAAGCTTTTAATAACGGAATTACCCGTATAATAAATATAAGTTCTGACGTCTCTTCACTCGACAGAGTAAGAGTTCTGGGAGAAAGATATGAAAACATGTTTATATCAGTCGGGATACAGCCTCATTCTGCCTGTGAAATGAGCAGCGATACAATAGAATTAATAAAATCTATGGTAAAAGGGAAAAAAGTTGTAGCCATAGGAGAAACAGGCCTGGATTATCATTATAATTTTTCTCTTCCTGAGATTCAAAGACAGGTATTCAGAGAACAGATAAAACTTGCAGTAAAGGAAAACCTCCCCCTGGTAATACACACAAGGGAAGCTTTTGATGACACACTTACTATATTAAAAGAAGAAAAGGCATCAATGGGAGTAATACACTGTTTTACAGAAGATTTAAATTCCGGTAAAACCTTTATAGATATGGGATTTTATATCGGTATAGGAGGGGCAGTTACATTTAAAAATACAAAGCTGCTTCACGAGGCAGTTAAAGAAATTCCTTTAGAGAAAATAATTCTGGAAACAGATTGTCCTTATATGACGCCTGCACCGTACAGAGGGAAAAGAAATGAACCGTCCTATCTGAGGTTTATTGCGGAAAAAATAGCAGAATTGAAGAACATCACCGCTGAAGAAGTAAAGAAAGTAACGACAGAAAATGCTATAAAATTATTCTGTCTGCCGTAGGGGCAGAACGCCCCTACAGAGAAATTTAACATCCCAGATCCTTTAACATATCTTTTGCTTCATTAACAAATTTACCGGCAGGATCAAGTTCTATAACCTTCTTAAAATAATTTATTGCTTCTTCGTCATCAAAGTCCTTTTCATAGGCATAGGCCAGATTCATATAGGCTTCAATAAAACTTGGATTCAATTCGATGGCTTTCTTATAGCATTTTATTTCCTCTTCAAGATCC
Source organism: Bacillota bacterium (assembly GCA_029555925.1). The sequence continues at coordinate 19,541 of JAKPQU010000272.1, read as the reverse complement.
CCTCTGTATCCATGAATGACCCCGAGCGTATTAATGGCTTTATAAGAATCAGGATAAACTTCAAGAGCCTTTTCACACTCTTTCAGTGCTTCCTCATGTTTATGGTCGAAATAATAAGTCAATGCAAGGTGATAATGGGCAGGAAATGGATTGGGGATTTTTTCCAGAGCTTTTTTAAATTCTCTTTCTGCCATATCATATTTTTTAAGGTTCATATAACATATGCCAAGATTAACACGGACATAAGGATAAGAAGGATCTATATCCAGTAATGCTTTGAATTTTTCAGCAGCTTTTTCGTAATCTTCTTTATCCAGGTAAGATACACCTTCTTCTACCAGAGAAGTTATATTCTTTTGATGTTCATCCATACTAAAAACCTCCTAATTATATTTTATCCCCCTCTTAGCTAACCCTTAAAAAAGAATTGTAACACATTTCAATGTAATATTCAAATTATTTATCTTTCTTTCTTCAATGCATTTTCAATACTTGCAATTAAATCTTCATATTCAAAAGGTTTCATAACATAGCCGGCAGAACCTAATTCCATGGCACGGGTAATATCCTGAGGTCTCGCCATAGAAGTCAGCATTATTACAGGAATGGCCATAGTCTCATCTTTTTCTTTTAATTTACCCAGTATATAAAAGCCGTCATATACAGGCATCATAATATCCAGTAATATTACATCAGGCTTTTCTTTAAAAGCTTTCTCCAGTCCCTCTGTTCCGTCTTTTGCGACTATAACCTCATAATCCTTCGCTTCAAGGGTAATTTTTATCATTCTGCTTATAAATATTTCATCATCTATTACCAGTACTTTCATAAAAACATAAAACCTTTCTTGAAAATAAATATGTGACTATGCCTTATGGAACAATCATATCGTGACACGTGACGCGTGATGCGTGACGCGAAGGTTCTTTTACATTGAATTAAACATATTTTACTCTATAAATTCATTTTATTCAATAGATAATAGTTTTAATTGTTGTCACAGGTTATGAAAAAATGTATAATTTATAATAAAGCTTATTGTAAAGAAAGGCGGGGCAAAGTTATGAAAAAAAATTTTTCAACAATCATGGCTATTATATTTATAGTCTCATTCGCAATATATGCCAGAAGCGGAGAAGGGCTTGTTTTGTTCATTAGTGAAGGGAACCTCTGGACCATAAATTCAGAAGGAAGTGATGAAGAAAAAATATGTGATATAAGCGAATATAAAGAACTGCTTATGTCACCTGAAAGAAACAAACTTGCAGGCATAAAAGAAAATGATCTCTTCATTATGAACTGGGATGGTACCTGTGCAGTAAATGTATCCAGAAGTTCTGAAATAGAAACTATTAATAATTTTTCACCTGACGGAACTAAAGTGGTATGTGCGGCGAAAGCAAAGCCGGAAGACCCTAAAGGAGTCCTGGGTATAATATACACAAACGGGACAAAATATGTAAAGATAAAAGAATTTATGATCAGCCCGAAACAGAATATATCCTGGTCTCCTGAAAGAGATAAAATAACCCTGATAGCACAGAATAAATTATATATTGTCCCTGCCAGCGGAGAATGGTTAAAAAACCCGGGAGGAGATAAAGTAAAAGGCCTTTCACCTTACAATCCTTCCTGGTCACCTGACGGGGAAAGAATTGCCTTCCGGGCAAACAAATCCGGGACAGGTGATGTATGGATAATTAATATAGAAAGCGGAGGTATGAGGGCTCTCTTCAATTCAAAAGTAAATAAAAAAGGAGAAACCCTTACTGCTCCTCAATGGTCTCAGGAAGGAGATTTACTTGTATTTGAAGCTCCTGATAAAAAAACAAAGGAAAACAATATATATATGGTTAACCTGAACGGCTCCGCTAAAATACTTGGTAAAGGCTACAAACCTTTCTGGAGCGAAGACGGAAGATATGTTTTAGCCATGAGTGAAGAAGGGAAAATGCGTATGCTCAATACATATGTAGAAAGTTACGGAACCGGTCAGCCATGCATATCACTAGATTCATTAAAAATTGCCTATAATAATCCTGTAAAAAAAGAAATATGGCTTGTAGATCTTGAGCAAAATGAAACGAGATTCCTGACTGGAGGAGGAGCTTCCGTACTGGGATGGATAAATAAGTAGTGAGTAAAAATATTCTTTATTTTTACTCACTACTTACCCTTTATACGCTTCATCCTGTTCTATATTGGAAAGGATCCAGTCAAATTCTCCGGAGGTAATCTTGCTGTCACAGTATTCACAGATACCTGCCATACTGACCTTTATATCAGCACCGCAGTTAGGGCAGGTATGTTCTTTCTTTTCTTTTTTATCTTCTGCAAAACCGGCTCTCCTGATAAAAGTCCAGTATTCAGAAAAAGTTCTGGCTTTATTCTTATTTCCCTCCACTACATGGCCTGTTTTATCTACAGTATAATCTTTCATACTGGCTTTGATTCTAACTGTTATACTCTCATAATAGGCATCCTGTTCTATCTTGACATGAGCAATAGACAGTATTTCAATATCTTCAATACAGTTCCTGAAGCCTTCTTTTTTATATCTTTCTATCCAGTATCTGTGGGTTGAAAAGAGATGATCTGTTTCAAGATGACGTGACAGTTCCCAGTTACATGTTGACCATGCATGCTGCAGTGTCATAAAAGTATGTCTTACCTTCTGATTGAATTCATTCCATGAGAAATTTGGATAACGGGCCTGAAATGCTCTTTTTACAGACTGAATATTATGTTGCACAATATCAGGCAGTTCAGTTCCTCTCTCTACAGAATGGCCGGTAAATTTCAGAGGCGGTCTGGGATATTTCTCGATTGAAAGAACACTGGATAACTGCCAGTGAAAATCACCTCTGTTTACTACCATATCACAGTGAGGACATGTTCCGTCCCGTTTTACCTCCACAGGACTCCCGCATGAAGGGCAGTGGAATGAAGTTATCTCTTCCGGCCCTTTCGAGAGAACTCCTTTTTTCCTCTGAAAAATCCATATTTCTTTTGTATAATATATAACAGCTTCCGGTTTTTGCCCGGCTCTGTGTTCGGTATAATTCGCTTCGAACTCTACTGTTATTTTATCGAAACCAGGGGAAGTACTATCTATTTTCTTAATATTAGACGAACCTATGACAATGTCATCAACCTTATCGGGAGGTGACGGGGAAACACCCATTCTCTCAAGGTTTAAAATATTTTCGCTTATATAAGGCGTAAGACCGGCCCAGGATTTATCTCCTCTTGCTGTTTGAACTTTAGTATAAAGTAACTGAATAAAATCCAGGAACAGAGGTCTTGAAAAATTCGGGTCCTTATGTTTATAGTCACTTATTTTTTCCGAAAGAGCACCGGTTATTCTCGGAGGTTTCGGTGTATAATAATTATTTACATAGGAAGGACTTCTATATGATGTTTCTTTCCTTGCCTTACGGGCATAATAAGCAACAGCAGCTATAATAATAATGAGAGTAAGAGGTATGCCTATAGCAGGTACTTCTATTATAAGCCATATAAGTAACCTGATAAGTAAAAATATAATCTCTCCGTCTCCGCCACCACCGCCGCTGCTGCCACCGCCGCTGTATCCCCCTCCGTCACTGTCTCCCCCGCCATAGGTATGGCCTCCTCCGACTCGTGCAAATACGCAGGATACGGAAGTAATCAATATCAGAATAATGAGTAGTATTATAAATAATTTAATATTTTTCATAAATTTATTTAATTCGTGACGCGTAACGCGGGTTTAATCCCTGCGCATCACGCATTACGCTTTACGCATTACGAGGTCATTATTTATGGATAGTTATGAAACTAACTATAATTATATATGCTAATAATTTAATATGCAATAAGAATCTTTTTTTAAAAATATGCATCTATATATAAAGGTAAATAAAAAAGAGATAGAAATATATATAATAAAGGTTATTCGTCGCGTCACGCGTTACGAGGTGATAAAAATGAATTTAAAACTAATTGTTTCCATATTAATAGGAGGTCTTCTCGGTCTTGGCCTGAGCATGATTATGGCTAAAACCGGATGTGGCTGAGAAATATATAAAAATCCCTATATAACCACCCTTCTGGGCGGATTAATGGGATTTTTGATAGCCTCCGGCGGAGGCTAAATAATAATGCGTAATGCGCTGACCTTATCACGCATTACGCATTACACATCACGTTCTAATATTTTACTCCCTGTTTTTTGGCCTGCATTTGAACCTGCTGTGTTATACTCCTGTCCAGATTATTTTCCAGTTTTTCAGAGGATTTTTTAGAGTAACCGTCACATTCGCCTGCAACCGTATCACCTGCGGAATAAGAGGCAGAAGGTGCGGAAACTGTTTTGGCCTTTTCTTCCGAAGCAAAATTAATTGCTCCGCTGTCTTTCCAGGATGTATCTCTCTTATATTTATCATTTACCACATAGCTTCTTCCGCCCTGATAGAGTATAACTTTTTCGTCGCCTTTCTCATTTACGAAAGCCTGACGGTATGTAAGATAATCGGGAGTCCCGTTTGTAGCATATGCAATCTCTTTAAAGATGGAGTCTGCCGTACTGTCAAGACCGCTGCATCCTACTGTGGATATCATTATATTTTTTGACTTTGCCACTTCCATTTCGTGTTTGTAATTATAATCATTTTCATAATCCATGTGGGGGCCTGCATCTGCAATGAGGAATATCATTCTAGTTACTCCCTGTGTCATATCCCAGTTCATACCCTGAACTGCCGTATGGAGTGCTTCATTTACACTCTCTTCATGATCCGCTCCTCCGCTGGCAGAAAGAGAACTTATTACAGTTTCTACTGATTGAATATCACCTGTCAGTTCATAAGGCTGAACAACATAAACATCTCCCCTGTCTCTGTATGCAACGACACCGACCCTTACATATGGCCTCGGATTACCGTTTTGAATGTTACCTATCATATTTTTCAGTTCTTCTTTTATAACTTCGATCTCATCTCCCATGCTGCCTGTAGTATCAATACAGAATACTAGATCTATTTTCGGGTTTCCCGACTGAGCGGGATGAAGGCGAAAATAAGTAAATGTAATACCTATACCGAGCAGAAGAGCTATACCGACAGCTACGAAACTGGCATATAATTTATTTACTTTCTTTTTCTCTACCGGAATAACCGTGACGAGAGAAGTTTCTTTAATCGAGCAGCCGCATTTGCTGCAGAATGTAACAGAAGGATTATTGAGTTGCCCGCATTCCGGGCATTTCAGGAGAGCAGGTGCATAACCGCCTGTTTCAGGGTCTGACCTCAATTGAGTATTACATGAATGACAGAAAAGGTTTCTGTCAATATTTCCCGATTGACCGCAGCTGGGACAATTTTTATTGTTTTCCATAATATTAAACCTCCTTTATTTTCTTGCTTTTCCCATTAGTCGCATATTTAAAATTTTTATTCCTGCTTTTTTGAAAAATTAAATTGATTTTTTTCTTTTCACGAATTATGATGTAACTTGATGTAAGATTTTACTGACTCGAGCATAAGCATGTAATAAACGTTTTCCTCCCGTGACGCGTTACGCTGTCACGAGAGAAAATATGTATTATTTATGCTCACTACAGTAAGATTGTCATTAAATTACAGGAGGTTTAATATGGAACTTAATATTTATAAATCCTTAACAGAAGGTGCCATACCATTCGGCAAATCAGATGACTGGTATATGGAAAGATTACCTCTGAAAGCCCCAGAAGGCCCGGCTTTTCATATAAACAAACATGGCTACGTGGGAGCAGAGCTTGCAGCAAGGAATTTCCTGAATAACCTTGACCCTGACGTAGCGGAAAAACGTTCTTCAAGGGTTGTATACGGAGGAAAAGGAAGGGCTGCAAGGACTGCCTTTGATGCAATGGATCTGCTCTATCATCTGAGCGAATTGAAAAAAGGGGAAACACTTCAGGTGCAATCAGGTGCAGTATCAGCTGTGCTCCGTTTCGGCATGAGAAACGCAGTTCAGATAGCAAACAGTAATCTCATAGGAAGTCATGACACACAGGCTCATGAAGAATATCTGGAAAAGATCGGACTTATGATGTACGGCCAGTATACGGCAGGAAGCTGGATTTATATAGGAACTCAGGGCATACTGCAGGGAACGTACGTGACTTTCCTGGAAGCCATAAAAAAAGTAAAAGATAAAACAGGTAACAGACTTCCTAAAATACTTACAGCAGGTTGCGGAGCCATGTCAGGGGCACAGGGAGTTGCAGGAACCCTGGCAGAGTCTGTAATAATAGTTGTAGAACCGAGAATAGATGCACTCCGGAAAAGAGTTCGTTTTGCTCAGCTTGATGTAATTGCCCGTGATCTTGATGAAGCACTGTCTATGGCAGACAAATCTTCAGAAGAAAGAAAACCTCTGTCCATAGGTCTTGAAGGTAATGCAGGAACAGTTTATCCTGAACTGATAAAAAGAGGGTGGGTACCTGATATTGTGACGGAACAGACATGTGCTCATGACAGACTTAAATATCTCCCCCATACAATCAGTGTGGAAGAAGCTGATGTTCTGAGCGGCGGAAGTGATGAAGACAGAAAAAAATATGTTCATCTCTCTTCTGAAACCCTTAAAATACATATTGAAGCAATGATTAAATTTCAGGATCTGGGATCCTATGTATTCGACTATGGCACAGGTGCAAGAAGATGGGCTGGAGAACTGGGAGTAGACATAAGAAATTCCAATGGTTCCTATAAATATCCGGGATTTGTAGAGGATCTCATAAGAGGCGGCTATTTTGCAGAAGGAAGCGGCCCCTTCAGGTTTATAGCCTATAACGGCCAGGAAGCTCTTCATGCCTTTGAAGATGCCCTTATAGAAGAATTCAATGAAGAAAAACATAAAAGTTTTCAGATATGGATGAAAAAAGCGAGAACACTTAAACCGCAGGGAACAGCTTCCCGCATATGCTGGCTCGATTATCAAGACAGGGCAAGAGCTGCGGAAATAATGCATAAGCTCATACCCCGGTACGGCTATATAGGAATAGGAAGGGATCACCTGGATGTAGGAGGAGCAGCATCACTGGAAAGATGCACAGAAGGTCTTCCTGGAGGAGCCATAGCTGACTGGGTAATGCTCGGAGCTATGGGAGTTTCAGCCATGGGAGCAGATGTCGTATCCATTCACGGAGGAGGAGGCACAGGTATGGGTAATTCCAGAACCTATGGATATACAATCTTCCTGGATGGCAGCGAAAATTCTCTAACTATGGCAAGAAATGTACTTTTATTTGACCCGGCCCAGGGCATAGGAAGACTTCATGCAGAAGATGTAAAGGAGACTTACTGGCCGGTAAGTGAAATCAATAAAGCAGGATATATGACCATTCCTCCATACAGAAACAGGGCAGGTCTTGTCACATAAAACATTGAGCAGTGAGTGGTGAGAAGTAAACAGGGAAAATTACTATCAACTTACCACTCACTATTTAATATTATCCAATATCATCAGCAATGTAGTTGCTGCAACTACGCCAAATACCATAAGAATTATATATATTATAAAAAGAAGAACCCATAAACCGTTCATTACTATACCAATCAGAGCAATATCATTGCCTTTCTGAGCTCCGCCGCTTCCGGCAATCTGCATTCTTCCTATAATACCGAGTATTAATCCGAGTAAACTCAGCAACGGAAATATTATAATACAGCCATAACCTAAAAATGGAACCCATGCTCCGCAGCAACTAAACAAAGCAACTATACCAAGAACAAGGCTGGCTGAAGCCAGCGGATTGGTGGATACTTTCGTATAATTTAAAGAATCTGAACTACTATTATTTGCAGGTGGAGGTGTTTTTGCTTCTTCCTGGTGAGGAATATGTTCATCACCTGTCATATGAGGTGTATCTGTTTTTTTATAAGATGAGCCGGTGCTCACTTTTATTGTTTCTTCCTCTGTCTGACCTTCAAGATTTTCGCCACAAGATACACAGTATATACAGTCATCTGTATTTTCATGACCACATTTCTGACAGAACATAATAACACCTCCTTCCATAGGTAACTGATATTATTATAAACTATCTGACATTTTTTTCAAGATACAGGTATATATTTAATCCATTTGGGATTTAAAGAGGCCAGACTTATAAAATAAGTAGGTTTCAGACTGCCGGGAGTTAAAGACAGACCTGCTTCTTCAGGAGTAAGATCACGTTTTTTATGATTACATTCCAGGCATGAAGTTACGGTATTCTCCCATGTGTCTTTTCCTCCACGGCACTTTGGAACTATATGATCTATGGTAATAGGCCCGCTTACTTTGAGTAATTTATTACAATATCTGCACCTGTATCTGTCTCTTTTATAAATATTTGTTCTACAGTATTTATAACTTGTATAGGATATGGTGCTGTAATATTTAAGCCTTATTACATCAGGGATTACATAATCTCTGTTTATTCCCTTTATCATATATTCCGACGGCTCTATTATATCGGCTTTATTCATAAATAATAATTTTATGCTTTTTCTCCAGTCTATTACACCTGCAGGCATATAACTTGAATTTAAAACAAGTACATTCATAGCTATTACCATCCTGTAATAAATCGTGATGCGTGACGCATGACGCGAGGTAATCTTTATCGATTAATTAATCTTTATCGATTAATTAATGAAAATTCCTATACCCTTTAAATTATTCTCCAAAAACATAAATATATCCTGCATCTGATACTATATATAAGAATTTTTCAGAAGATATATTCAAAGAAGTGGCTCTTCCGTATTTTAACTTGAAGGACCATTTTTTTATCCCATGACTGTTAATTGCATAAACCAGTCCTTTATCTGTAGAAAAATATACAGTACCTGAACGATCGACAAGAGGAGGAGTTTTTATGGCTCCGGAGGCTTTAAAGGTCCACTTCAGCGTTCCGTCTGACTTTATGGCATACAGAATACCTTCATTACTTACTGCATATACAGTATCTCTATCAAAACCGGGAGAATATACTCCTCTGAAATTATAATTCCAGACTATCTTTCCTTCTTTTATTGATATTAAATGACCTTCCTTGTTGATTAAAAATATGCCCTTTGAAGAAATACATGGAGTAGTGGCAGAATTTATGTCTGATGTCCATTTTAATTTACCCTTTTTACTTAATGCATAGAAAGAGCCGTTATCAGAGGTTATATAAATAACATCGTCCTTCATTGCGGGAGATGATTTTACCGGAGCACCTGTATAAAAATTCCACTCCTTCTTTCCTTTCAGGTTAATACAATAAAGATATCCGTCGTCGGAACCGAAATAGATATAATTTTCGTCAACAAGAGGTGAACTGTGAACGGTTCCTCCTGTTTTAAAACTCCATGAATAGACACCGTTTCTGTTAATTGCAACAATCTGGCCGTCTTCACATCCGATAAAAATATTTTCATCTCTGTCCGTAACAGGATTGTTTGTAACAGAAGAAGTGATGGGTAGAGACCATTTTATCTTTCCTTTAGATGTGAGAGCAAGCAGTTTATCTGATGAAACTAAATATACATTCCCTGTTATGGCAGGATAGGAGGAAGAACCGGAAAAAGAGTAAAACTCTTCTAACAGGCCGGAAGGTGTTATTTTTTCCATACCACTTTCCATAGATTTACCTGTTTTCCTGTCAATAACGGAATATACAAGAAAAACATTGCCATCAGATGAAATGCCCGGAGAATTAAAGATATTTCCCCTTGATTTAAACTCTTGTATTTTACTCCCTCCCGGTGAAAGAAGTGTTATGGAGCCATCTTCTGAAGCAATATAAATATTATCATATCTGTCCGTTATATGAGGGCAGGCAGGTTTTTTCAATTGAAATTCCCACTTCAGAGATTCTCCCAGGCAGAGTAATTTCCATAAGTTTTTTCTAATATTACCGGTAATTACAGTAATATCTCCACCTGAAAGAAAGACAGGTTCAAACTGAATATTTTCTCCGTCTCCAGTACCATATAATTTCATCTTCTTCCCGTCAGGTTTATATAAATATACTCCTTCTCTGGAAACAAGGCAGATATTTCCATATCCGTCCATAGAGGCAGAGATAATATTACCTGATATGCTTATTTTCTTTTTTATCTTCTCTTTTATCCTGACTAAATATCCGTCTCCTGTAGGCTGATATATATATCCATCGGACGAGACAAGTGGTTTACTGCAAACAAGATCATCGAACTGAACCTGCCATTGCAACACACCTTTACCATTAAGGCAATAAAGTTCATTTCCGCAGCAGGCATAAACCAGACCATTTTTCCCGATGGCAGGAGGATATTTAAAGCTGTCGCCACAGGTAAAAGACCATTTCAATTTTCCGTCAGGGCCGAGAGAGATAATCTTCTGATTCCATGTAGTAAAATATATACTGCCGGAGCTATCTGCAACAGTATGACTTGCCCTGGTATTTCCTATTCCATCAAAAATCCATCTTATATTGCCGTTTCCGTCGAGAGAATAAATCTTTGAAGGTTCATCTCTTTCACCTGTACCTACATATATATTGCCATCATCTGTTATAAGAGGAGATGTAACAGGAACATCTTCTAGTCTCTGAGTCCATTTTAATGAAGGCACAGAAGGTCCATTAAAAGAACTTTTCCAGTTTCTGCCACCGTTCTGACAGTAAAGATTACCTGTTACAGGAGGAACAGTTTCAGACGGGACAGGCGTAGCAGCAACCTGTTTATCACCTGAATGAACTGCGTAAACGCATCCGTCAAGGGAAGAAAAATAAAGATCTTCTTTATCACCTATTGCAGGAGATGACTCTATGGCATCTCCTGTTTGAAGAGTCCACAATATCTCACCTGTTCTGGTGAAGGCATAAAATTTCCCGTCATAAGATCCTGTGTAAACATTTCCTTCTCCGTCTATGGCGGGAGAAGTTCTTATTATATCGGAAGTTTGCTGAGACCAGTTTATATTTCCTATTGAATCAAGGGAGTAAATTTTTCCGTCATAACAGGTAATGAAAATAGAACCTTCTCCGCTTATAGAAGCAGAAGCAGTCATCATGGCTTTAAGAGCTACAGACCATTTCTTATTTTTTTCGGAAATTGCCATAAACTCATGTTTTTCATCAGAAGCTTCTGCTATATAAATGACATCACCTTCCCTGAGAGAAGGTTTTGATGTGGCATTTTTGCCTGTATGATATTTCACTGTACCGTCAGGGTTTATGGCAGAAATTCCGTAATCACTGAGATATACAGTTCTATTTTTACCGGTCACAATGGAAGCCTCTTTATCTTTAATTTTTATTCTCCATATTTCTTTACCATCAGGAGACAGAGAGTAGAGATTACCTGATTTTTTTCCATAAACTGTAAAATAGATAAATCCTTCATTATTAATAGATACTGATGATGTAGCTGTTATCTGTTTTTCTCCTGTCTTAAATTTCCATGCCTCTGTGCCGTCAGAATTCAAGGCGTAGAAAAAACCATCAAAGGAGGTAAAATAGATAGTGCCTTTTCGTGTTACAGCGGCAGAAGATCTGATTTTACCGCCTGTTTTGAATTTCCATTTAAGACTTCCATCAGAGTTTATGGCATAAAAATTACAGTCATCTGAACCGGTATATACCACTCCATCAACACCTGTTACAGGTGATGAATATACTGGCCCATCGGTTTTAAATATCCATTTAAGATTTCCTTTTGATGGTCCCAGATTGTTTGTAAATCCTGTATGTCCTGAATCATGGGAGAATACAGGCCACGAAGAATCTGCTACAGAATAAGGATTTTCAGTAACAACTGATTGAGTGGGAGAATAAGCAGGGGAAGGAGTGGCCATACTTTTTTTAATATTACAACCTCCCTGAAGGTTAACGGAAACAACTATAAGAAGTAAAATAAATAGATTAATTATTGTCAGATATTTTCCTGTTTTTTTTAACATATGATTGATTTATCGTGACGCGTGACGCGTGACGCAAAGCTTATTATGAACTGAATTTACCTGCAATCACTGCAGAATACATATTATTCTATTAAAGAGAAATTAATCCTTTAATTAATCTCCAATTCATTAATTAACGGGAAAATAATATATAATAGTAAAAATTTACTCTCTGAGTACCGCTACAGGTAAATTAGTAACCATTTATCAGCTTCTGCCTGACAGGCTCTTACGAAGAAAAATAATTTGCCTTATTTATAGTTAGTTTCATAACTATCCATAAATAATGACCTTGTAATGCGTAAAGCGTAATGCGTGATGCACAGGGATTAAACCCGTCACGCGTTACGCGTCACGACGACTTAAATTCTAATAAGTTATGAAATACACATAATTAGAAAAATCTCTTCCCCATCTTTGCTTCCATGAAAAAATTGAAAAAATGTTAACAATTCTGTAACATATTATTTTCAAATTATATTGTAATTTTATCTGAAAAAAAATATAATATTTTCAGTAAAAGAAAAAAATTGAGAAATATTTAATATTATGATATATAATTTTTTTTTAGGAGGTATTATTAATGGATATTAACAGAATAGGGTTTACACCGCAGTTAACATCAGGTGCAGCAGCAAAACCGAAGAAAGAAGCAGAGGCAGATCCCGGTGATATGGTTCAACTCGGTTCAGGGAAAGTAGATGAAGGAGTGCAGAAGAAATGGCTCTTCATGAATTTCATTGCGGCAGACTGTAACTTAAAACAATTCCAGGAAGCAAATATTGATAATCAGGAAAAAGTCGGTTCTGACGCGAATACACATGTTGTAGCTATGATTGATGTAGGCCCCGGCAAAAATCCACTCGGAGGAACCTATACAGGTGCAAGAACCTTTTACGTAACTAAAGATACAACACCGAACAAGGTGAATTCACCTGTCATTGCAGAACATGGCAATCATGTTGACATGTCAGACCCTGCAGTGCTTACAAAATTCATTGTAGACACAATGAATAAATTCCCTGCAGAACATGTTGCCCTTATATTGAACGATCATGGCGGCGGGCTCACAGGTGCAATGTCTGATGATACCGATGGTGGATTTATGTCCATACCAAACCTCCACAAAGCATTTGCAGATGCAGAAAAGATTACAGGTAAAAAACTGGACATTATAGGTTTTGACGCATGCCTTATGGCAGAAACGGAACCTGCCTATGAATTTAGAAACGATGCAAAAATCCTGCTTGCCTCTGAAGAAACAGAAGGCGGCCCTGGATGGATCTATAACGAAATGATAGGCAAAGGCAAAGAAGCTTCTGCTATGTCAATGGCAGGTGCAATTCAGCAGCTCCAGGAAGCTTTAGGCCAGAGAATAACAGTCGGCGTGGAAGATTTTGCAAAAATAGTTGTAAAACAGAATGAAGCCCATCAGAGAGATATTCCAACCTTCTCCGCAACAGACTTAACCAAAATGGATAGCCTTGCAAAATCGGTAGATGCCTTTGCACAGTCAATCATTGCATCAGGTGAAAAATCAGCCATTAAAAATGCAATGAAACAGGGTGACAAATACGGCGGAGGCTATAATCCTTACAAAGACCTGAGAGACCTGAATAACCTGGCTGACAATATTGGCAAAGCAGTAACAGATCCTGCAGTAAAAGAAGCAGCAGCAAATGTAAAGAAAGCTTTCAAAGAAGCCATCATTGCAAATGAACACAGCCCGAGATATCCGAATTCAGAAGGTCTCACTATATTCGCTCCAACCACTGCCGGATCAGGTGTTGGTTATAAATATGGAGACCTGGCCTTTGCAAAGGATACAAAATGGGCAGATGCACTGAAAGAAGTAGGTAAGGCACCTGGCAGCGGTGGCAGTTCCTATGTGGATACCAATCTTGCTCCACAGGATACCCCACAGTTCCTGCCTGACGGTTCTCCTTTCCCAACACGTAAAAACGAAGAATAGTTTCAAGCTATTTATTAAATAAATACAGGGCCGGCAAATGCCGGCTCTGTTAATTTTCCAAACAATATTCACATGTTTTATTTTCTGGTAAAAAGTTAACATTTTTGTAACATATTCCTTGTCTACTCTATTGTAATAACAGGTAAAAATTAATATAATAAAAATAGTTGATCAAGGTCAAAATTTGCATAAAGCAATTAAAATAGGAGGTATTATTAATGGACATTAACAGAATAGGGTTTACCCCACAGTTAACAGCAGGTACAGCAGCAAAACCGAAGAAAGAAGTGGACGCAACACCAGGAGATATGGTTCAGCTCGGTTCTTCAAAGGTAGATGAAGGAGTACAGAAAAAATGGCTCTTTATGAACTTTATTGCAGCAGATTGTAACTTAAAAGAATTCCAGGAAGCAAACATTGACAATCAGGAGCATATTGGTTCTGACGCAAATACCCATATTGTAGCTATGATTGATGTAGGCCCGGAGGCGAATCCGCTTGGAGGGACATGGACAGGGGCAAAAACCTTCTATGTGACAAAAGATTCACAGGAAGGCAAAGTTAACTCTCCGATAATTGCAGACCATGGCAATCATGTTGACATGTCAGATCCTGCAACTCTAACAAAGTTCATAGTAGATACAGTAAAGAGATTCCCTGCACAACATGTAGCTCTTGTATTAAACGATCACGGCGGCGGTCTGACCGGTGCAATGTCTGATGAAACTGACGGTGGCTTTATGTCCGTTCCGAACCTCCACAAAGCTATTTCAGATGCAGAAAAACAAACAGGCAAAAAACTTGATATAGTTGGCTTCGATGCCTGTCTTATGGCAGAATCGGAAGTAGCACATGAATTAAGAAATGATGCAAAAATATTACTTGCCTCCGAAGAAACAGAAGGCGGCCCCGGATGGACATATGATGGAATGATGAAAGATGGGAAAGCAGCTGCTGCTCAATCAATGTCAAATGCTATCGGACAACTTCAGGAAGCTTTAGGCCAGAGGATAACAGTATCTCCTGAAGAATTCGCCAAAGTAGTTGTAAAACAGAATGAAGCCCATAACAGAGATATTCCTACATTCTCAGCAACTGATTTAACAAAAATGGATGCCCTTACAAAATCAGTAGATGCCTTTGCACAGGCCATCATAGGCTCAGATGAAAAAGCAGCCATAAAAACAGCCTTCAAACAGGGTGACAAATACGGCGGAGGATATAATCCTTATAAAGATCTGAAAGATCTGTTCAGCCTTGCCGGTAATGTAAGTAAAGCAGTAAAAGACCCTGCTGTAAAAGAAGCTGCAGCAAATGTACAGAAAGCGTTCAAAGATGCTATAATAGCAAATGAACACAGCGCGAGATATCCCGGTTCCGAAGGTCTCACCATATATGCACCTACCACCGCATCAAATGGTCCCGGTTACAAATATGGAGATATGGCATTTGCAAAGGAAACAAAATGGGCAGATGCACTGAAAGAAGTAGGTAAAGCACCGGGCGGAAGCAGCGGCGGCTACTATGTTGACGATGGTAACGGTTCTATAGACGGCTGGGGTATGGACAATATGTTCTCAGCTGCACCATCCGACACTCCTGCATTCCTTCCGGATGGTTCGCCATTCCCGACACGTAAAAGCAACGAATAGTTTTTAATAAAAAACAGGGCTCTGAGAGGAGCCCTGTTTTTTTTAGCATAAATTTAACAAATAGGTAACAACTATTTCGGAAAACCATCTTGTAATAAATTGCAAAATCTATATAATGGACAATAGATAAATAGAAATAATTTTGCCAGTAGCAATCGATTTAAGGAGGTAATAAAATGGAAATTAACAGAGTTAACAGTTTCACACATCTTACCGGCGGAGCAGGTCAGATAAGAAAAAAAGAAACAGAAGAGAAATCAGATCAGGTAGAACTTGGGAGCCATAAAGCAGACGTTCCTGAAGGAGTCCACAAGAAGTGGCTTTTTATGAACTATATAGGCGGAGACTGCAATCTGAAAGAATTTCAGGCTCTTAATATTGACAACCAGGAACTGGCAGGTTCAGATAAAAATACTCATATTGTGGCCATGATGGATGTAGGCCCCACAGGAAGAGGGGAAGTTCCCGAGGAAGATAAAGAAAAGCCGTCTGCTATTGACTGGAAAGGTGGAAGAACTTTTTATGTAACAAAAGATAATGCGGAAGGAAAGATCAATTCTCCAGTAATAGCAGAACATGATCTGAATATCGACATGTCAAATCCTGCAACTCTTACAAAATTCATTGTAGATACTATGAGTAAATTCCCGTCTGACCATGTAGCTCTTGTATTAAACGATCACGGCGGTGGATGGACAGGTGCCATATCGGACGATTCAAACGGCGGCATGTTTACCATGCCTCAAATAAAACAGGCTCTTTCTGATGCAGAAAAAGTTACAGGCAAGAAAATTGACATACTCGGCTTCGACTGCTGCCTTATGGCTGATGTTCAGGCTGCCTATGAATTTAAAGACAATGCAAAAATACTCCTTGCTTCGGAAGAAACTGAAGGAGGCCCCGGCTGGACCTATTCACCTATGCTTGCCGGAGGAAAAGGAGAAGCTTTACAGAAATTACAGGAAGCCATGACAAAGAGAATCGACGTATCTCCTGAAGAATTTGCAAAGCTTGTTGTCAGGGTAAATGAAGACCATCAAAAAGATATACCGACATTTTCAGCTACAGATCTGAGTAAAATGGGAGATCTTGCCAAAGCTACAGACGATCTTGCCAAAGCAATTTTAAAAACAGATGAAAAAGCTGAAGTAAAGAAAGCCATACTGCAGGCAGAAAATTACGGAGGCGGATGGGCACCATATAAAGACATGAGAGATATGGATCATATGGCAGGCCTGATTGAAAAGGCAGTAAAAGACCCTGCCCTGAAAGAAGCAGCTCTCGGTGTAAAGAAAGCCCTGAGTAAAGCAATAATAGCAAATGAAAATTCTCCTTCCGAGCACCCCAATTCAAAAGGACTACATATATATAGCGAAATGAAATCAGAAGGACTCGGTGCAGATTATAAAGAACTACAGTTTGCAAAGGATACACAGTGGGCTGAAGCTATAGATTCACTCGGGGGAATACAGGTACCCGGTGGAAGTGGCGGAGGAGACAACTATGGCGGAGGAGAAGACTGGGAAACAATGACAATGACTGCTCTCCATGCAAACCCGCCTGTTCCAGTATGGCCTGACGGATCACCTAAACCAATCAGAAAACAGTAGTAATTAACTCTCGTGACGCGTAACGCACGGGAGGAGCCAATTTATTACACACTCATGCTCAGGTCAATAGTTACTGAGGTGAGCATAAATAATACATATATGCTCTCGTGACGCGTAACGCGTGACGGGAGAAAAACTTTTATTATATGCTTATGCTCAGGCCAGTAATTTCTGAAGGAGTAAGAAAATTTAAAATGTGAAATATTTTGTGTAAAGATACTGTAAGTACCGTAACAGGTAAAATGGTATCCGTAAAAAGCTTCTGTCTGGCGGGCTCTGGAGAAGAAAAATTAATTTTTTATATAGACTTAAAAATTAAATAAGGGCTAATTTATTGTCTGTAAAACAAATTAAATAAGGCACATTATTTTTCTTCGTAAGAGCCTGTCAGGCAGAAGCTGATAAATGGTTACTAATTTACCTGTAGCGATAGTAAGATTCTACCGTAGGATTACACAAAATCTGTGACACAGTCGAAAAACTTACTCCTTTTTAATTTTTTATAAAATGTTAACATTTCTGTAACATAATCCTATTGTAATAACAGAAAAGAATTATTATAATAAAAGAAGTTAAAAAAGGTTAGAATTTGCGTAAAGCAATTAAAATATTAAAACAGGAGGTAAATTTAATGGATATCAACAGAATAGGCAGCTTTCAGGCAATCAACCAGGGAGCAGGCCAGATAAGACCGAAAGAAAGTAATTCTGAAAAGGTAGCTGATCAGGTAGATTTAGGAAGTCAGAGAGCGGATATTCCAGTAGGAGAACATAAAAAATGGCTCTTTATGAACTATATCGGAGCAGACTGTAATTTAAAAGAATTCCAGGCAGATAATATAGACAATCAGGAACTCGTAGGTTCCGATAAAAATACCCATATCGTTGCCATGATAGATGTAGGCCCGGGAAGAGACGTAGAAAAAACAGAAACAGGTGAAGAAAAAGCACCGAGCGGTCCTTCCAGTATTTCCTGGAAAGGCGCGAGAACCTTTTATGTAACCCATGATACAACACCGAAACAGATAAATTCACCGGTAGTAGAAGACCATGGCCTGAATGTAAATATGTCAAAACCTGAAACCCTGACAAAATTCATTGTAAATACAATGAGTAAATTCCCATCTGATCATGTAGCTCTTGTACTGAACGATCACGGCGGCGGTTTCACTGGAGCCATTGCCGATGACACTCAGGGTGGATTTATGTCTACTCCTCAGATAAAACAGGCTCTTGCAGATGCAGAAAAAATCACAGGTAAAAAGATTGATATACTGGGATTTGACGCATGTCTTATGGCAGCGGCAGAAGTCGCCCATGAACTCAAAGATAACGCAAAAATACTTCTCGCTTCCGAAGAAACAGAAGGCGGCCCCGGTTGGACATACAACAGTATGCTTGAAGACGGTAAAGGCACACCTAAAACAAAGAGCGAAGTAGTAAGCCTTTTAAAGAAAGCCATAGCTGAAAAGAAATTCAATGCAGGTGCATTACAGAGCAATAGAGCTATGTCTAACTCTATCGGAATGTTACAGAATGCTATGACAAAGAAGATAGATGTATCTCCTGAGGAATTTGCCAAGTTAGTCGTAAAGGTTAACGAACAGCATCAGCAGGATATATGCACCTTCTCTGCCACAGACCTGACAAAAGTAGATGGAGTTACCAAAGCATCTGATGAACTTTCAAAGGCTATTTTAAATACCGATAATAAGACTGCAGTAAAAGATGCCATAATGCAGGCTGAAAATTACGGCGGATGGCAGCAACCCAAACCCTATGCAGACATGAGAGATCTCAATCATGTAGCAGATCTGTTAGAAAAAGGCGTATCAGATCCGAAACTCAAAGAAGCTGCGGCAAATGTCAAAAAAGCCATAAGTGAAGCTGTAATAGCAAATGAAAGCGATCCCGGAAAATATCCGAATTCCAAAGGTCTGAGCATTTATGCACCGACCGATCAACCTGGAGGACCTGCATATAAGTATGATAATCTCCAGTTTGCTAAAGATACCAGCTGGTCTAAAGCTATGGCAAGCCTCGGAAATGTTCCTTCTACAAATCCGAAGACAGAAGGCGCAGGCGGCATAACAGAAGCCAGTGTAATGCAACTCATCAATACTCTCCAGAGTATGACAGAGGAACAGGTTGCATCTATGGGTGAAGAACAGCTCATACAGTATCTCTCTGAAGCTTCAGGTATGACACCTGAGCAGGTGCTCATGGTACTTATGCAGATCATGGGCGGCGGCGGCGGCGGTGTCCAGGAAGAAGCAGGGAAGCTGGCAGACGGTTCACCGGCAAAATGGTATGACGGTTCACCCCGTACGCTCGGTAACTAGTAAATAAATAAAAAAACAGGGAC
>JAKPQU010000248.1 GCA_029555925.1 Bacillota bacterium | reverse complement strand
ATACCTCTTTATGAAGATGCTCTGAAGATATTCACCGGATTTAATAATTCTATAAGGATATCAAAAATACTTAATTATCTTGCCATTATCTATGGTTTTACCGGAAATATAGAACAGGCCTCACGCCTTGCCGAGCAGAGTTTTAATATTGCCCGTAATGGTAACAATGAAACAGGTATGGCTTACTCTCTCAGGGCAAAGACTATAATCTGTCTTGAACAGGAATTCTTTGAAGAAGGTCTTGTTATGTCTGAAGAATGTCTGAGTCTGACAAAAAAAATAGGCTCATCCCGTCTCATATTCTGGGCTCTTGATAATAAAGGAAGGTCTCTTACAGGTCTCTCCAGATATGATGAGGCAAGAGAGTGTTTTGAGATAAATCTTTCTACAGGAAAGGACATACGAGATAATCTCATGATAGCTTTTTCCTGTCTCGGACTCGGCAGGGTTTTTTATGAACAAGGCGATCTGGATAAAGCTTATGAGTATTATAAAGAAAGTATTAAAAATTATCTTATTATCGGAAATAACGTCGGTGTTGCCATGTGTGAATATTATATAGGCCATATTTTTGAAGAGAAAAAACAAATCTCCAGAGCTATTCATATATTTTCATCAGTTCTTGAAAAAGCCAGGGACATATCTTTTATTAAACTGGAAATAAAAGCAGAAATAAAACTTTTAACGACCAAGATAAGAAATAAAGAAATATACCCCCGTTCCAGGGATATACTTAAGATAAGGAAACGTATTCCGGAATATTTTATAAGAGAGAGGGTAGAAATTGATATTATTCTTGCAGAAGCCTGTTTGAGAGAAAATAAACAGAAAGAACATGACCGTATTCTTGATGAGATCCTGGCACGTTCGGAAAAATCCTGTTATATTTATGGTATTGCCAGAATATGTTATATTCTGAGTAATACGTCCAGAAAAGATGAAAAGACAAAAAAACTGTTAAGAAAAAGAGCGGAAGAAAACCTTGGCCATCTGACAGGCAGTGAACGTAGAGATTTAGACCTGTTTTTTGCCGAAAAAGACATGGAACATAAAGAGTCGTTTATTATAAAAACCGGTAAAAAAGAATCTGTTGCAACTATATCTGACATTGAAGAACTACGAAAGAAAAAAGAGGAATTTACCTTCTTCCTGGATCTTCCGGGAAAGTTTGCTTTTGAACAGGATAAAGGTGAGATAAATATTTTCAGGAAAAGAACCGTTCTGTCACTTCTGCTTTTCCTTATTCGTAATGCAGGTAGAGGTTTTTCCCAGGAAGAAATATATAAAGAAGTCTGGCGATGGGAATATGATGAAGTCACAGGCGGTACGGAGGTCAGAAAAAACATATCCCGTCTCAGGGATTTACTCGAACCTGATAAGGATAATTTAAAATATATATTACTGAAAGAAGCCTTCCTCGGAGAAAAGGGAAAATATTATTTTAACAGTGATACCAACTTCTGTTTTATTGATGAAGTCGTGAGTTGTGAGTCGTGAGTCGTGAAAAGTGTGAGGCGTTAATTTAAACGCCCTGGGATTAAATCTCCATCACGCATCACGTATCACGATTATACTAAGGAATGAAAATTTATTAATTGTCTCTTTCCTCGCGTCACGCGTTACGCGTTACGCGTCACGATTAATATATTTGAGACATTTATTTAACTGCCATTCCTAAGTACCGTAATAGGTAAAATGGTATCCGTAAAAAGCTTCTGCCTGGCGGGCTCTGGAGAAGAAAAATTCGTTTTTTCTATAGTATTACTGAGGTGAGCATAAATAATAAATATATGCTCTCGTGACGCGTAACGCGTAACGCGTGACGGGAGGAAGACCTCTATTAAATGCTTATGCCCAGTTCAGTAGAAATTAACCAGTGGTTAATTTATTGTCTGTAAAACAAATTAAATAAGGCAAATTATTTTTCTTCGTAAGAGCCTGTCAGGCAGAAGCTGATAAATGGTTACTAATTTACCTGTAGCGGTACTAAGTTTTTCCTTTCTATTTACTTCCTGTAGATTACTGCTCCGCACCAACTAAAATAATCTCAAACGTTTCCCCTTTATTCAATACAAAACCTTTGCCGTCATTATCTTCTTCTTTAAATGTAAATCCTTCGAATACTCCCGTAAGTTTTAGCTTCTGTTCAGCCGGCACTACTGCCCCGAATTTTCCTTCCATATTTGTATGGAATCTCAATTTTTTTTCTTTCCCTTTGGTGCCAGGATATTTTACTATAAGAGTAGAATCCGGAATACCCTTTCCTGTATGTTTATCCACGATCTGGCCGAATATTGTACCGGCCGGTTCTATTTTATAGAGGTGATCTTTTTTCTCTTTTCTTACCTCTAGCAGTTCTTCTTTTCTTAAATAAACAGCACCTTTACCGTTTTCTTTTTTCTTATAAATATCTGCTATGTAATCTCCTTCGGGAAGCTTACATTTTATTTCTCCATTACTGTCTGTTAAAAATTCTTTTATAAATCTGTGGGGATATCTTTCCTTCCCCTGTACATATTCTTCTATCATTTTCCTGTCTGTCGGACCGAATAGAGACATTATTTTTACGACTGCTCCTTTAACAGATTCATCTGTAATGCTATCGCTTATTTTAAGATTTACGAGAACCTTTTCATGAGGCGTTAACCGGAAATTTTTTACAATAGATTTTTCTTTGATGGTAATGTCTTCTTTATAATCATAATGAAGTTTTTCTTCTATAATAAGCGTGTAATCATCGGAAGGAAGAACTATAGAATAATTTCCTTCACTGTCAGTGTCAATTCTTCTTTTCTTTCCTTCTTTATTTATAAAAGTAAGATATGCATTTACAGGTAATTCTTCGGATGAAGTAATTTTACCGCTCATATGGGAACTTTTTCTGGTGCAGTGCACCGTAAAAGAGGCAGATTTCAATCTTGCTATAATACGTTTTTCATCAGCTACCATTGCAGTCGGGATAAATATGTAAAGGTCGTCTCCGTCTACGGTAAATGGCCAGTTATGCCTGATATCTACCTTTACAGAATCTTTAAAAATACTGGTTTTTATCCTTCCCCAGCCAAAAATTTCAAAGGGATTTATATTTTTTATATCCAGAATATTCCCGTCAAAGTCAGTGGCATCCAGAAGATTTACACTTTTCAGTTCCACATATTTAACTGTCTCTCCGGCGTTAAGCTGTAATTTTATTTTAAAATTATAATAACCAATACTTTCTTTTGCTATAAAGGTTTCTCCATTTTTTTCCACAGGCATATGTCCTGCCAGTACCGAGAAAGGCGTTCTCGGATATAATGTTCTGAAACTCTTTGTATAATACATACCCTGAGATTTTTCCCCTACAGGTAACTGCAGTTCTTCCCATTTATCTTCCGGTATATTAATAGAAATATTGATTTTTCCTCTCAGATTGAATTTTGCGTTAATATAGAGATGGTCTATGGATTTTACCTTTCCCGGGAGCTTTATGTCAGGATCGCCGTATATTTCACATTCATATACAGTTATCTGATTATAATATTTTGATAGTTCATAATTCCCGTAAGCTTCGTCCTCCATCATCATAAGTGAGCTTTTTACGCTAGCAGTAAGTGTGTTTTTTGCCTCTTTTACAGCTTCTCCCAGGGTATAGCCGAACTGCATATATTTCATTATTTCAGATACAAGAATATCGCCTTCAAGTTCAAGACCGCACATAAGCATGCCCATAAAACTTGATGCACCCTGCCTTATGGACATGAAAGGTATATTCTTTTCAACCGGTACATCCGAATAGGTCCAGTCTATTTCATTTGAGGAAAGCCAGAGGCCCGTAGTTCTTGTAGTAATACAGCTGAAACAATAGATTTGAACCGGAGGTATAAGAGGTAAATCTCCTGCTCCGAGACATTTTTCAGCACATCTTATATAAAGGAGTATTCCATGATTGCCTATATAACAGAGAAGAGATTTTTTCAGATTTTCTATTATATTCGAATAGCGGTTGTCTTTCCCGTAAAGTTCTGTCATATGCCAGCCGTTATTTTTAAGGTTGTTAGATATAAAACATGCACTTGTCCGCAGTGTTGGAACTTCCGCCGCTGCCCCCATTTCTTCAAGGCATGTCACACTGTCTGAAGAAGAAATACCTTTCAATTTAATATGTTTTCTGAGTTTTTTGTAGAGAAAACTTCTCTGAAACAGAAGTGATGCATCGAGTATATTCAGACCATGTATTCTTCCCTGTGATGCTCTCACATAATCTCCTTCAAAGCGGGTATAATCTCTTATAACATCGGTCTTCCAGTTATAACCTATTATGAAATCAGGAAGGAGTGTCTGAACAAAAGGAAGACTTCCGGGAGTACCGACTGCTATAATATTATTGACATGTTTATATTCAGTCGAAACATTTATTGTTTTTTCAATCTCAAGACCGGAATTAACATTTGAAGCATCATATATAATCCCTTTTTTTATCGCACATATATATGATCCCAGTAATGAAAGAGAAGGGCATCTGTAATCGCTTACAAAAGGTGTTTCTTTACTGTCCATATCGGAGGAATTGATTATTACAATGTCTTCCCATGAAGATTTTCCGCTGAATTGAATTATATCTTCTCTGGTTTTCAATATCTTATGGCCCGGTAAATCGAGCATATTCCCTAAAATTATAATCTTTCCCTTTGATTTATGAGAATTAAATCTGGATTTTTCTACAAAAAGAAATTTTTTATTTGACAGTAATGGAAAAGCCATCAGAGCAAGAGGAAAATCTTCTTTTGAATATACTGCTATATTACCTGAATGATTGACTGTATCAGCTTCTTTAAGAGTGACATCATAATATCTTATAAAATGTTCTGTGAGATTATCTTTAGAATTTCTGTCATATAAGATTATGGCAGGATTTTTTTCTTTTATAAAAAGTGCTGAAATTTTTTCCAGTGCTTCATATCTGTCTTCTGCGGAAATTTTATATAAATTCATAAATAGCCTCCCCTGTTTCATATTATTTCTATTATAATTTAAGTTTTCTCTCTTAGCAATAATGAGAAATTTTTTTGTAAAATGTTAACAAAATTTTTACATTTTTAAATAACATTCTACGTTTTTTTTGATATAATTTGTTTATCAGGTTCACCTACCTGATTTATCTTCGCGTTACGCGTTACGAAAGGGAGACTATGATTATGAAGATAAACTCACTCAACAGTCAGATTATAAGACCCCCTGTAATGGGAAAGGCTAAAGAAGAAACTCCTCTGGACGTAAAAGATATAATTGATTTAAACAGCAGTAAACTGGACACGGCCAGTATTATAGGAGGAGTAACAGGCGGTGTATTAGGCGGGGCAGGTGCAGGTTATCTCGGTTTACAGGCAGGTGCAGGTGTTGCTCTTGTAAGCAGTCTTGTTTTTCTGCCTGAAACACTGGGAGATTTTGCAGGCCGTATTGCCCTGGGAGGAACTATAGGAGGAGCAGTAGGACTCGTATCGGGAGCTGTTCTAGGCGCCTATCTCGGAAAGACTGCAGCAGATTATGCAACAGGAAAGAAACATTTAATAACGGAATCCGATAATCCGGATGTAGCAAGAAAAGGTAATAAAGCGGATAATTTTGACCATTTCAAGGGAGTCGATCTTGGTTTTGTACATATAGGTAAATTTACGGAAGGTCCGAAAGAATTCGAACAGGTAGAAACTGTAAAACCATCCGATATTATGCCTGAAGATCAGGCAAAGAAAATGACGGAAGGTATGTTGCAAGCCCTTACATCGCCTTGGTATAAACCTGATATGTCTACTCTGAAAATGGATCCTGAAGCTACAGTCACTCATTATATGAAAGAAGAGGAAACCTTTAAGGGAATAGCCATAGGGAAGAATTTCAAAATAGGCAGCGATAATCATGAATTAAGCGAAACAGAACAACCTTCAAAGGCTATAGTATTCCATTTTGACGGTGAAGTTCAGGGTAAACAGAAAAAAGATATAAAACATACCATTATTACAGGTAATCCTAAGGGCATAAAAAAAGATAAATAAAGATTTCCACTATAAAAACCTCCGGAAACATTACCGGAGGTTTTTATTTTGGTAATAGCAAAACAATAAAACACCTTTACTGCAGAATTTAATTGAAATTCTTGACATGATAATGACAGATATGTTTATATGTAAGTTACATTTTACACTATTATATGGAGGTTTATGAAATGAAATATCCTGTAATATTCTCTTTTTTTATCGTTCTCATATTAGCTCTTTTCTTTACAGGCTATTCTGTGCAGGCCGGTAACAATGATTGCTATCGTTTTAACGTAACCTTTACAGGCACAGGAACTTACTCATGTGAACATTTGGATCTTGAGCCATGTGATTACTGTAAGAACAGGCATTGTATAAAATTGAATATGAATTTTTCCTGGAAAGTATTCTATCCGGTTTTCTTTTCTGAGAGTAATATTAAGTCTCAGAAAAATAGTTCTGACCCTTTGCCTCTCTGTATGGCTAAATATCCTTCTGATATAGTCTGTTCCTTCAGTTATGAAGAAGGTTTCTGTGAAATAGACGGATCAGGAAATTCTATCTATGTAAATCATAAAGTTACTGATGGCCATGGAAAACCTAATGACCTGGCTGTATATATATATGCAGACAAATCGAAAACTCCGGGCTACTACGATTTTAAGATAGAATCTGTCAATGGATTTATTTTAAGGGGTGACTTTCAGCCAGATGATCTGTGTAACTGTACTCTCAAAGGAACACAATTAGAGCTGTTACTGGAAACCTTTATTTATTCTCCCAATGAACAACTCATGGGAACCTTCAGTGCTTCGCTGAATGAAATCAAAAGCGGAAAACCTTTTAAGAAAAATGTTGCCTGTACGAGCCCTCACCCTCCGACCGGTTATGATCCTGATCCAACGCTGGTTAAGAATGATCTTGCCTGGACCGGAACAGTACTCTTTGAACCGGTTAAGGTCATAAAAAAATAGCTTAAGTTACCGTAAGAAAATAACTCTGGCAAATTATGGTTATTGTCCTCGCGTCACGCGTTACGCGTCACGACGACTTAAATTCTACTATACTTTTGCAGAATTTTGAAAAACCGTTACCCCTACAAGGTGGCATAAGGCTTTGTGTAAAAAATGCAAAAGTATAGAAATTTTAATAAGTTATGAAATACACTATAAATTATTCAGTTTAATTAAAGCAATTTGGTATTGGTTAATTACTAACAATTTATATAGTGATCTACCAGTTCTTTTATTTCATCCTGCATACCGTAAAGATTCTTATTCAGATCTTTATCTCCGTAATGTTTCAGTGTTTTCTCTATACCGTCTATGACAGTTGGAGTAAAAACATCGTCTTTTTCATAAATTTTTCTCTGTTCCAGAAGTTTTTTTGCAGATTCCCAGCATGATGCAGGTAATTTCGGTAGTTTTTCCTGGATTTTTTTATGTTCCGATGAGAATATATTTACATCTACATAGAGTTTTTCCGCTGTTTCAAGAGAATCTTCCATTGTAAGACCATGCCTTGCTGCAACAGAAAGACCTGCCAGGAGATGATAAATATTGGCTGAACCGTCAGGACATCTGAATTCTACTGTCTGTTTATCCGTCGAGTCAATCATTGCTTCTTCTATACCGGGATTGGCATCTTTAATCATATTGCTTACACCGAGCCATCCCAGTGGAACCCTTACGAGAACGGAACGGTTTCTGTCTCCCCAGCATATATTCGTAGGTGCTTCCTGTTTCGGAACAAGTCTTAAATAGGAAGTAGGTATGGTATTGCCGAAAGCAGTAAGAGAAGGTGCCAGAGACAGATATCCTGCTATGGTTTTTCTGGCTGTATCACTCAATTTGTTCTGTTCTGTCATAACACTGTGTCCGTCTTTAAGAAATCTCGTATGTATATGAAGACCGCTTCCTGCATGGCCTACGAGTATTTTCGGAGCAAAAGTGACCATAAGTCCGTATTTATTTGCAATCATTCTCAATATCCATTTTGCAGTGACTATCTGATCTGCAGCGTCTTCTATGGATGTAGGGACAAATTCTATTTCATGCTGTTCTATATCATGTTTTTCACCTGTAATATTTCCTACCTCTGCATGGCCGTATTTTATCTTGCCTCCTGCCTGTGCTATGGCATACATGGCTTCACATCTTATATGTTCCCATTTTATAAAAGGAGCTGACTCCTGATATCCCTTCTGTCCCACTATGGGATAAAGGCCCTGTCTGTCATAAAAAATATAATACTCAAGTTCTGCCATAGCTTCCATTGTAAGTCCTGTTGTTTTTTTAAGAGATTTATGGGCTTTTCTTACAATGTACTCGGGAGCACTTGGAAGAGGCAGTCCTTCATTTGTATAGTAAGAACACAGTATATCTACAGATGGAATGGAAGAAAATGGGTTCACAAAAGCTGTTTTATATCTCGGTATAACATAGAGATCACTCGATGAAGCATCTATATAGGAAAAGAGACTGGAACCGTCTACCCTTTCTCCTGTAGAGAGGATTCTGTCTAACTGTCCTTTATCTGTAATAACGAAATTAAGAGTTTTAAGTTTTCCGTCTCCTCCTGTAAACCGAAAATTAACCATTCTGATATTATTATTTTCTATAAATTTAATGAGATCTTTTTTTGTAAATTCTTCAGGACTTTTTTGAAGATATGTTACAATTTTATTGGGATTTAATATTATATTATCTGTCATGTTAAAACCACCTTTCCGGTGGATAGAATTCACTCTTTCAAGTTATATTCCTTCTGTCAGAGAACTGTTAATGTACTGAAATAGCGGAAGAGTTATCAGTCAACCGGGGAGCGAATTACAGAGAAATTTATCCATAGATTTATATAGTTTGCCATGATGTTTGCATAGATTTTTCTGACCAGTGTAATTTTACATGTTCAGACAATATCTTTATAAAGGTGTTTTATCAGCATACCCAGTCCCAGGCCGGGAAGACATCCGGCAATCTGTATCAAAGCCAGTTCAAAATTCCATACGGATTGTCTGTGCATGGTATAAAAATATACTGCCATGAGACTTCCCACACCTGCCACTATACCTCCTCCGAGACCAGCCATGACCGGTTTTGAACAGTATAACAGCCCTCCTATTGCTCCCCCTGTAACGGCACATATTAAACATGTAGAGAATGTGAGGTTAAGTCCGAATCCGAAACCAGAAAGTTCCATCCCAGGCATACCGCATAAAAAAACCATAATTATCAGGCCGACTTTCTGTCTTACTGTAATGTTTCTACCTATAAGGCTCATTTTTTTACAATTCCTTTCTTTAATATTCTGTCTATATGTTAAATCACATAATTGCTCTTTTAAGTCTTAAAATACCTTCTTCTATATCTTCAGGGCAGAGATGGGCATAACCAAGAGCGATCTTATGTATGTGATTTCCCTTATTCATTGTATGTTCTTCAATGGATAATACATTTACCCCTTCTTTTTTCATTTTTTTCAGGAGTTCTACTGTAAATATGATTTCAGGAAACTCCGCAACAATATGCATGCCTGATTTTTCTCCTGTAATTCTGACTTTATCGGAAAAATTTGATTTCATACACCTGATTAACGTATCACACCTGGTCCGGTAAATTCTTTTCATTCTGGCTATATGTCTTTCCATTTCCCCTTTTTCAATAAAATGCATAAGAGTCAGCTGATTTAAAGAATTTGTATGATGATCACCGAGCCGTTTCCATTCTCTGAACTGTTCTATCAGGGAATCAGGCAGGACAATATAACCGATCCTGAGAGAGGGAAACAATATTTTGCTGAAGGTACCTATATAAATTACTTTTTCATTGTCAAGTTCATGAAGAGAAGTTACAGGAAGTCCATTATACCGGAATTCACTGTCATAATCATCTTCGACTATATAACAGCCTGTTTTTCTCGCATAACGAATAAGTTCTATTCTTCGTTGAATAGTAAGAATTCCTCCGAGAGGAAACTGATGTGACGGTGTAACCAGCATCATGACAGGACATCTGTCCTGAGGCAGAAATTTTGGCTTTATACCTTCATTATCTACCGGTATGGGAGTAATAAAATCCGTATGATATGAACATATCGTTCTTACGTTTATATTTGTCGGATCTTCTACACATACCTCACTTCCCTGTTTAATAAGACATTTTGCAACCAGTGATAAAGCCTGTTTGGTTCCTGTCGTAATAATAATCTGCTCCGGATGACAGATAATACCCCGTGTTTTTTTGAGGTACCCTGAAAGAATATTTCTCAATTCCGGCCTGCCCTGAGGATAATCATAGCCGAAAGCAGAAACAGGTGCATCATTAAAAGTCTGTCTGGCTATTTTATTCCATTTGCTCCTTGGAAACAGATCCAGTGCAGGAGTGCCGCTGTGAAAACTGATTGTATGATCGGCAATTTTATCTGATGAATAGGCGGTAACACTGTAATCAACTACTTTTTCAGGCGTTTTAATAAAGTCTATGCCATGACTGATAAAAATGCCGGAGCCCGGTATGCTTGTAAGATATCCTTCAGAAATCAGCATTTCATATGCTTCTGTTACCGTATTCCTTGAGATATTTAAAATATCTGCCATCTTTCTGGTAGACGGAAGCTTTTCCTTTGCTTTCAATATACCATTTAAAATCATCATACGAATTTGTTCGTAAATCTGTTTTATAAGCGGAATTCCGTATTCCCTGTTAATATTTAAATATAACATTTGATTATATTCTCCTTATAGATTACGGCACTTACTGACCTGAGTATAAGCATTTAATAAAAGGCTTTTCTCACGTCACGCGTTACGCGTTACGCGTCACGAGAGCATATATGTATTATTTATGCTTACCTCAATAATATATGGGATTGCCCGTTACCTCATTCATCATTACCGGTAAAAGTGGTACTGAAAATTTTGATTAAAACCGGATCTTCAGAAGCGCCTGAATCTGTGTTTTAATTATACAACATAATAAATAAGATTTGAATATCTTAAAGAAAGGAGGTGCAATTATGTTTTCTTTAAAAGATACTGAAGAGGCGTATAAACATTTTTCTTCTGAAGCATTCAAACCCGGGGCACTGGATGGAAAGACCAAGGAATTGATAGGACTTGCCGTGTCAATAATGGTTGATTGCATACCATGTATAGGTAATCATTATAAAAAAGCAGTCGAAGCAGGAGCATCTCATGAAGAGATTTCCGAGGTTTTGCCTGTTGTTATGGCCATAAATTGCGGAACTAAATCAGCTAAATACTCAATTTTAATATCGGATCTTGCAAAGCAGACGGCCTGATAATCACAAATGGCAGGAGCAATATTATTGCTTCTGCCATTAAAAGAAAGGTTTATGCATAAAACCATATTTAAAATGTGCCATCAGGAAGCGAACATATCACACCACCGGCTATAAAACCCAGAACTCCCATTGTTGCTGCAATATAAATGGGTGCTCCTTCTGAGATAAATGCTGCTGCAATTCCTCCACCAGAGACTATTCCTCCCACAATACCTGGAATAACTCCAGGCTCGCCTATCTTTTCAGCAAGGCTGTAACTTTTCATCTGTTTCAACTGATACCAAATTGCTTTAATTAAACTAAACAATTTGAATAATAGGTAAATACTGTCTGCCTGCCTGATGCTCCTCCGAAAAAAATCTAAACTGGAACGTTTATAACAGTTACAGCTTATATCATGCTACTTTACATTATAACTATACTTTCGCACTTTTTTATAAAACCTTTGATTTTATTGACTTCAGTTAAAACATAAAACCTAATAAACTCAGGTTTTTTCTGAAATCTGCGAAAGTATAGTGTGTTAAAAAATGAATATTTACTACTCACCTCTGGTCTGTAAAAATGTCCTTGCGGAAAATAAAAATTAGTATTATAATAATTTTTATGAAAAAGAAATATCTTTCATTTATTTTGATAATTTTGATATGTGTAATATCAGTACATTTATCCTGTCATATTCATATCCATGAAGATAAAGACCATCACTGTAATACCTGTTACGTAGCTTCTCTTTTTATATGTGAAAGAATTACAGTATATTATTTAATTTTTATCCTGACATATTTGAATATAATCGCAGACATAAAAAAAACTTCTTATATTAAATCTTACTATAATGTTCTTCTTACAAGAGGCCCTCCTTATTTCTCCTTTAATTTACATTAATTATACTGAATAAAGAATTCTATTTATTCTGCTCTATTTTGGATTCTTTGTATTATCTATAGGAAGCAATTCTATTAATAAAATAGATTTCTTCTGTTTCTTTTACAGTCAGTAAAATAGTTCGTTAAAGGAGATATTTTGTGAATTATCTTAATAATTTTGCTGTTATTGTTCTGAGTATATTGATTGAAGCTATGCCATTTATGCTTATAGGGGCAATTGTTTCGGCAGTTATAGAAGTATTTATATCTCCGGAAATAGTTTACAGATTTCTTCCGAAGAATAAAATTATGAGTATTTTTTTATGCGGTCTTATGGGAATTATTTTTCCTGTATGTGAATGTGCAATCGTTCCTGTTGTGAGAAGGCTTGTGAAAAAAGGAGTTCCTTTTTCTTCTGCTCTGACATTTATGCTTTCTGTTCCGGTGTTAAATCCTGTTGTCCTTTCGTCAACTTTTATAGCTTTTTATCCTGATAAAAGAATCGCTATACTCAGAGGCATTATGGGATATACAGTAGCAGTTTCTTCAGGAATTATATGGCATCGTTTTTTTAAAGATTCTATATCTATTGAAGATAAATATAGCTGTCATTCCTGCTGTCATGATCATACCGGCCATAATCATGCCAGCCATGAACATCCCAACCATGAGCATACCGGCCATGATCATAGTAACCATAACCATACCGACCATGATCATACTGGACAGTGCAAACATAAAAAAAATGGAGTAAATATTATGTTACTTCTGGAACATTCAGTTGAAGAATTTTTTGATATAGGTAAATATCTTATAGCCGGTTCAGTTATTGCCGCTTTAATGCAGACCTTTATTTCGAGAGAAATGATAACAAATATGGCTATGTCTCCTCTTATTATAACTGTTTTTATGATGGGACTGGCCTATGTTCTGTCCATTTGTTCGGAAGCAGATGCTTTTGTGGCAAGAAGTTTTGCCAGTATATTAAAAAATACCGATACCATACCTTTTCTGGTTTATGGGCCTGTTCTTGATATAAAGCTAACTTTTATGCTCATGGGAGCTTTTGAGAAGAAATCTGTTCTGAAGATAATGTTTATTGTAACATTACTGGTTTTTCTCATAACACTTCCTGCAGTTATATTACGATAAGGAGATTTTTATGGATTATGAATTTATGAAATTAATAATACTTACCGGAATATCCGCCGGTATGATAAATCTGTTTTATAAAGGCAAAATGGCTTATATTATTCATCCCTATTTTTTTCCTTTTACCATATTTGCTCTGTTTATATTAATTATATTTACAGGTTACCAGATAATAAAATGGATAAAGACGGAAAAATCTGATTTTAAATACGGTATATTCGTATTTTTTATACCTCTGTTACTCGTTCTGTCAGTTCCTATTTCACCTTTAGGAGCCGATATGGCTTCTACAAGAGGAATAACAGGAGTAACAGGATATTCAAATAAGGTGACAAAAAAAGAAATTACAACAAAAATAAACGATTTTCATGAAATACTTGAAGATAAAATAATACTGAATGAAAAAAATTTTATAAATCAGACTGAAGATATTTATAATAATATAAAGGATTACAGAGGAAAGGAGATAGAAATGTCAGGTTTTTCTTTTACTATGGATAATTTTAAGAAAGACCAGATAGGAGTCGGGAGAATGGCTGTGTTCTGCTGCGCTGCAGATGCAGTTATGATGGGGTTTATCTGTGAAAAGTCCGGTATTGAGAAAATTCCGGAAAATAAATGGATTGAAGTGGATGGTACTATATCAAGCCTGAGTTATAAAAACAAAGAATTACCACTTATTAAAATAAAACGGATAACGGAAGAGGCAACTCCCAAAGACACTTATTTATATTTCAGGTGATTGTTATGAAATATTTGATCATTTTTATTATCTTAATATCTTTCTTACCGTCTTTAGCCGGTACGGCAGATGATTATATGAAATCAGGTTATTCTCTTTTGAATCAAAAAAAATATAAAGAAGCTTTTGAGGATTTTGAAAAAGCCGTTAACATAGAACCTGGGTATCTGGATGCCTGGCTCGGAAGAGGAGTATGCCTTTATTATCTCGGCAAAAGTGATGAAGCACTGAGTTCTTTCGACAGGGCAATAAGTATTAACCCGAATGATGATATGGCCTGGTACACAAAAGGTTATGTACTGTTTAATCTTGGTATATATCATAAGGCTATACTATGTTTTGACAGGACTCTTGAAATAAACCCCGATGATGACTATGCAAAAAGATATCGGAGAAAAGCTGCGGAAAATTTATTTAAATGCAAATGCAGCGACTGTGTTAAACAACAATGAAAGGATGTGACAGAATTGAGAAGTTTTTATGTTATTTCAGCTATTCTTATAGGTTTACTGTGCTTTTCCTCCTGTATACTGGCAGCAGATGCCGATTATAAACATGGAAAAGGAGAAACCTGTAATTGTGATGAGGTAAATATAAAGGGCATGTTTGTCTGTCCTCATTATCTTGTAGTAAAAGACATGACAGTAGAGGAAGAACAGAAGTGCTGCCTTAATGATAAAAATGAATCCCTTCTTTTTGTTGATGAAGAAGGCAATATTTATCTATCTATATTCTGTGAAAAATGTAATGTTACGAAAGAACAGGCAGCAGTAATGGCTATGAAAAAGATAATGATAAAGGGCAAGGTCTTTGGAAAGGGCGGAATGAAAGGAATTCATATTGATTCCGTAGAGAAAATTACAGAATAAAAGTCTTTTTAGCAGAGTACACGGATGTGCTCTGTAATTTATAATGATAGTGAAAAGTGATACGATCAGGACATTACTCACTATTCACTGTATATTTAAAGTGAGGTGTATATATATGCAAAAAGGATTGTTTAATGTAATATTTTTCTTATCTTTAATAATTATGACAGGTTGTAACAGAGCAGAACATACTCAGGCAACGCCCGATAAAACGCAGCTTGTTGTTCTGACTTCTTTTTATCCCGTATATATAAGCACTATTAATATTACAAAGGATGTACCCTGTGTTAAGGTTATTAACCTTACGGAACCTTTTACAGGTTGTCTTCATGATTATGCATTGACTGCTGATAATATAAAAACCATTGCAACTGCAGATATTTTTGTAGTAAACGGAGCAGGTATGGAGAATTTCCTTGACAAGGTTATAAAGGGGCAGTCTGATTTAAAGATTGTAGATGCCAGTAAAGATATTGAATTGATTAAAAAAGAACATCATCATAAACATGAAGAAAAATCCAATGAAGATGGACATGAAAAAGAACGGGAAGCCAATAAAGAAATACATGAAGAAGGCAATCCTCATGTATGGTTGTCTGTTTCCAATCTTATTAAACAGATTGATAATATAGAAAAAGGCCTTTCTCAATACGATCCTTCTCATAAAGAGCTTTACAGGAAAAATGCAGATACTTATATAGAAAAACTCGGTAAATTAAAAAATGAAATGAATAAGGAAATAAAAGATATAAAAGATCGTAATATTATAACTTTTCACGAAGCTTTTCCTTATTTTGCAAAGGATTTTAATTTAAATATTATTTCAGTAATAGAAAGGGAACCTGGAACAGAACCCAATGCAAAGGAACTGGCTGAAACAGTCGAAATAATTAAGAAAAATAAGGTAAAAGCACTGTTTGCAGAACCACAGTATTCGTCCGATGCGGCAGACGTGATTGCACATGAAACAGGTCTTAAGGTATTTATTCTTAATCCCGCTGTTACAGGGCCTATGGAATATGATGCCTATATAAATATTATGAAAAATAATATGAAGGTGCTTAATGAAGCATTAAAATAAGTAAGAGGTGTAAAAAAATATGAATGAAACTATTTTATGTTATGATGCTCACTCTAATATATATGATCTCTATCAGTATTCGGTAGTACCTGAATATAAGACTACCATTGATATGATTGAAATGGCTGCCTCCAGATATATTCCCGGTAATGGAAAAATTATAGATCTCGGCTGCGGGACAGGAAACATATCAGCCAGTATACTTAAAAAACATAGTGAAATGAAAATATTCCTGATTGACGGAGGAAAAGATATGATTGATATTGCAACAAAAAAAATTAATTCTATCGTACCTGATGCCATTACGGGATATAAAATTGCAGATCTATCGTCTGATGAATGGGATAACGATATGGAACATGAAAGCTATGATGGTATAGTATCCAATTTTGTACTTGCTCATCTGCCTTATGAACGTTATAAAATTACGGTGGAAAAATGTCTGTCTCTTTTAAAACCGGGAGGATGGTTTATTGATGTGGAAGGTTTTAGAGAGAAAGAAACAGATCTTTCTCCATGGTTAAGAGAAAAAATGTTTGAAAATAAAGAAAAATTGAAAAATACAGAATGGGCATCTTCTGTCTTTGATTCGAGAAAAAAGCATGAAAAACATTATTTATGCAGTAAATCCAGGAAAATAACCTGGTGGAAAAATGCAGGTTTTAAACCTGTTTATACAGTCTGGCAGTATTTAGGTTTTGCCATGATAGCAGGCAGAAAACCTGTGCTGGAGTAATTTGCAAACTTTTATAATCTGTAATATAATGCCCCTGTGGAACAGAAAAGAGAAGAACCTTATTTCAATATAATTCTGGACAGTATAGCAGACGGAGTATTTACCGTAGATAACGA
Organism: Bacillota bacterium; assembly: GCA_029555925.1. The sequence goes on along the minus strand of JAKPQU010000248.1, from coordinate 30,011 downwards.
CTGGAAAATTACATCCTTTAACAGAGCCGCAGAAAAAATTACCGGTGTCTCAAGGGAAGATGCCATTGGAAAACTCTGTTATGAAGTATTTCATGCCAGTATATGTGAAACGGACTGTGCTCTTCACAGAACCATGGAAAGCGGAAAATCTGTTATAAATAAATCCATTTATATAGTCAATCAGAACGGAAAACCTTTTCCCGTAAGTATAAGCACTGCCATATTAAGGGATGAGCATGGACATATTATGGGAGGAGTGGAAACATTCCGCGATTTACGGGAAATAGAAGAACTGAGAAAGAAGATTAATAAGAATTATTCATTTCAGGATATAATAAGTAAAAATCATAGAATGGAAAAAATATTCTCCATACTCCCCGATATAGCGGAAAGCGACAGTAATATTTTAATCGAAGGAGACAGCGGCACGGGGAAAGAACTCATAGCAAGAGCGATACATAAATTGAGCGGAAGAAAAAAGAAACCCCTTGTAGCTGTAAACTGTGGGGCCCTGCCGGATACACTGCTTGAATCGGAACTCTTCGGTTATAAAGCAGGGGCTTTTACAGATGCAAAAAAAGATAAACCGGGACGATTTGCCCTTGCTGAAGGGGGCACTATATTTCTTGATGAAATAGGTGATATATCGGCATCAATGCAGACACGATTGCTCAGGGTAATTCAGGAAAAAACTTATGAACCCCTGGGGAGTGTAACTGCCTGTAAAGCAAATGTGAGAATAGTGGCAGCTACAAATAAGAATCTTATTTCTCTCGTAGAAGAAGGCAATTTCCGGCAGGACCTTTATTATCGCCTCAATGTTATGAAGATTTTTATACCGCCTTTGTCTGAGAGAAAAGAAGATATTCCGTTGCTTGTAAATCATTTTATACAGAGGTTTAACAGTATAAAGGGAAAAAATATTCAGTCCATATCGGATGAAGCTCTTTCATTGTTAATGAAACACAATTTTCCGGGAAATATAAGAGAGCTGGAAAATATTATAGAACATACTTTTATACTCTGCAAAGGAACTGTAATACTGCCAGAACATCTCCCAGAACAGTTTATATCGTCTCATCCTGTTCAATATCAGAAAAAATCTCTGAAAGATATGGAAAAATATGTGATTTATGAGGCTCTCAGGAAAAATAACTGGAATAAAAAGGAAACAGCGGAAGAACTGGGTATAGATAAGACAACTCTATGGAGAAAAATAAAATTATTCGGCCTGGAAAATGGCAGGTAATAGTATTGACAAAAATGAAAGCTTCATTTAATATAAAATTAGGAGTTATGCGTAAATGCCCTGTTTATCAGGTTTATGGAGGAATGATTAATGGCAATTATTTCAATGTTCTATGGTATAATTGTTTCGTTATATTTTTTTGATAATAGACAACATAAATTGCCACATATCCATGTCCGTTATCAGGCGCTTGAAGCAGTATTTTCAATTCCAGACGGACAATTAATAGACGGAGAAATACCACAGAATAAGTCACGACTGGTTCAGGCATGGATAGAAATACATAAAGAAGATTTGATGGCAAACTGGGAACTTGCTTCATCAGGGCATGAAATATTCAAAATAGAACCTCTCAGATAAAGGGGTGATAACATGAATCCAAGAATTAAAGAAGTTTATCCCAATGATGATTATACTCTGAGTATTTTGTTTGATAACAATGAAAAGAGAATTTTTGATGTAAAACCTTATCTGGATAAAGGCATTTTTAACCAGTTAAAAGATCGCCGAATATTTAATTCTGTTAAACCATTTCTTGGAAGTATACAGTGGGTAAATGGATTGGATTTCTGTCCGGATACATTATATTTAGAAAGTAAAATATCTGATAACTTGAGCAAAATTGACAGTTCAAAAGCCTCTGTAGCCATTATTAGAGAAACAGATAAACTGGTATCTATTTAATTTCCTTTGCATTTCATGGATTCTTTCAAAAAAGATAAATTTTATTTTTATTAAATTATGTGTAAAAGATTGCATTATGCAATTCGAAAATTGCATAATGCAATCTTTTTTTTTATAAAATTATTTTGCATAAAAAATTTTTCTTCTGATTTTACAGGGTTTTTTATCCTTTATAATTTCTATGGCATATATATTGCCTTATAAATATATAAAATAAATATATTACGGAGAGAGTCCCGTGCTTATAAGTATATCAATCTTTAACAAGAGGTTATCGCCATTATTTGATACATCACAGAATCTTCTGATTGTAAATCTGGAAGGCTCTCAGGAGAATGGTCGTGAAGTAATTTCTTTCGCTTCTCTGAGTCCTCTCAAGAAAATAGAAAAACTTGTAGAAAAGAAAGTAGATATTTTAATCTGTGGTGCTATAAGTAATTTTTTTATTCATCCTCTTGTAAAGGCCAATATACGGATTATAGGAAATCTCTGCGGTGAATATGAAGAGATTCTTGAAACCTTTAAGAAAGGTGAAATTTCACTCGATAAATTTCTTATGCCTGGATGCTGTAGAAGGCAGTATGGAAAATGTCATAGACGAGGACAGGCTATGAGAAATAGAAATTGCAAAATGAAAGGAGACAGTTAATTATGAGACTGGCAGTTGCAACAGAAGGGGGCAATATATCCCAGCATTTCGGACAGTGTTCTGAGTATACGATAGTAGATATTCAGGATAAAAAAATTGTTGGAAAGAGGTTGTTTGTAAATCCGGGGCATCAGGGTGGAGGATGTTCTATACCGGGTATATTGCATGGTGAAAAGGTTGACTGCGTTATTGCAGGAGGTATGGGGCAGAAAGCCATAATGAATTTTGAACAATATGGTATAAAGACATATCTGGGAGTTTCCGGGTCTGTAGATAAAGCTATAGATGATTTTATAGATGGTTCTCTTATGTCGGGAGAAAGTACATGTGATTCTTCTCATGGAGAAGGACATAACTGTGGACATCATCATTAGAGACGTAATGTGTGATGCGTAATGGGTGATGAGCAGGAATATAAACCCGTCACGCGTTACGCGTCATCTGTTACGAATAACTTAAAATAAGGAGAAAGTTTATGAAAAAAGTAGCTTTCAGTTCAACAGGAAGGGATTTAAATGCATTACTCGATCCGAGATTCGGAAGATGTGATTTTTTCGTTATAGTAGATGTAGAAACAGATGATGTGGAAGTATTTGAAAATGAAGCAAAAAATGCTTCAGGAGGAGCAGGCATTCAGGCAGCTCAATTTGTGGCAAACAGGGGAGTAGATGCAGTTGTGTCCGGTAATTTTGGCCCCAATGCCTTTCAGACACTTAATGCTGCAGAAGTAGCCATATATACAGGTACAGGAGGAACAATACAGCAGAATTTAATGGCCCTTGTAAATAATCAACTTCAACGCATAAATGGTTCTACTGTTGAGAGTCATCATGGTATGAATATGCCACAGGGTGGTATGGGCGGTGGCGGAGGTCGTCGTATGGGCGGCGGAAGAGGACGGGGTGGAGGATGGTAAATGGAAATATGTGTTATAAGCGGTAAAGGGGGCACTGGTAAAACTACTGTGGCAGTAAATCTTGTGCTGTCATGTGAGAAAGGTATGTTTTTGGACTGCGATGTGGAAGAACCTGACGGAAGGATATTTCTCCTTCCCAGAATTGAGCGAATAGATAGTTCTTTTATATCTGTCCCGGTTATAGATGAGAAAAAGTGTAATTTCTGCGGAAAATGTGCTGAAGTATGTATTTTTAATGCCATTGCAGTAGTAAAAAAGAAGATATTATTTTTTGAGAGACTCTGTCGCGGATGCAGTGCCTGCTGGCTTGTATGTCCTGAAGGTGCTCTTTCAGAAGGAAAAAAAGAAACAGGTGTCATAAAATCAGGAGAAGTTAAAAACCTGCGTTTTCAGGAAGGCTCCATTAATCCCGGAGAAGAAACAGGTCATTCTATAGTATATCATATGAGGAATATGATAGATAAAAATGATACTGTAATAATAGACGGTCCTCCGGGACTCTCTCCTGTTCTTCTGGAAACCGTGGATAAAACGGATTATGCCATAATAGTTACAGAACCGACTCCTTTCGGATTTCATGATCTATGCCTTACGGTAGAACTGTTAGATAATCTGAAAGTACCTTATGGTGTAATAATAAATAAGGACAATGGAAATAGTTCTATAGAAGAATATTGCCAGAAAAGATCTATTCCTTTACTGTTAAAGATACCATTTGACATGGAGATAGCAGAACTTTATTCCAGAGGGATACCTTTTTCTATGGAATTACCGGGATGGCATGACAAATTTAAAAATGTCCTGACTTATATAATGAAATATCACTGGAGAAAAAAGGACAGCACTTCTGTTAAATGGCCTTACAGTTAAGATTTTATAAGAACAACCGGTATCATATATTATAAATGATAATAATGCTCGCGTCACGCGTTACGCGTCACGTGTCACGATCCTGAAAAGAAAAGTGGTAATAAATAATGAAAGAACTTGTTATTATCAGCGGTAAAGGAGGAACAGGGAAGACCCTTATTACAGCTTCTTTTTCTGTTCTAAAAAAAGACTCTGTTATAGCAGATTGTGATGTAGATACACCAAATCTTCATTTATTACTCAAACCTGATATTATGTCGGAAGAAGATTACTATGGGCCGAAAGTATCAGTTTTAAATAAGTCAAAATGTATTAAGTGCGGGAAATGTATGGAAAAAAATCTCTGCAGATTTCATGCTATAGAAGGCGGTGAAATGCCGGTTTTCAATTCTTTTTACTGTCGCGGGTGCAAAGTCTGCACTATTGTCTGTCCGACAGGTGCTATAACTCTTGAAGAAAGAAAAGCAGGGAAGATTTATAGAGGTCATGTTGAATATATGCCGGTAATTTACGGTCAGCTTTTACCGGGCTATTCAGGTTCCGGTAAAATGGTTGTTCAGATAAAAAATATGGCAAAAAATGTAGCTTTGAACGAAAATAAAGATTTAGTTATGATTGACAGTTCTGCAGGGCTGGGCTGTAATGTCATAGCAGCTCTGAGTAATACTGATATGGCTCTTCTTGTTACAGAACCTACAATGTCTGGCATAAGTGATTTAATAAGGATTTTAGAGGTAACAGATTATTTTCAAATACCTGTATCCGTATGTATAAATAAGTGCGGAATAAACAGGGAAAATGAGAAAAAAATAGTTGATTACTGTAATGAACAGGGTATCAAAGTTTCAGGTAAATTAACATTTGACAGTGAACTGGCTATGAATAATAAAGGCGAAATACCTCTGATTTCATCACCTGAAAGTAATCTTTCAGAAGATATAAGAAATCTCTGGCATGAAGTTTCTGTGTTATTGAAATGAAAAAATATTCCTCTGTGCCTCGCGTCGCATTACGAGTCACGTATCATCCATTGAAAGGAAAGAAAGTATGATAATAAGTATAGCAAGCGGTAAAGGAGGAACAGGTAAAACTACTGTAGCTACAGCTCTTGCTCAGGCTATTGGAAATGTTCAGTTTCTGGACTGTGATGTAGAGGAGCCAAATGCTCACCTTTTTTTAAAACCTGAAAGAGAACATATTGAAACAATATATGTCTCCGTACCTGAATTAGATAGGAATTTATGCACTTACTGCGGTGAATGCGGAAAAATCTGTCAGTTTCATGCTATAGTATCAGTAAAGAAAAGTATTCTTTTGTTTCCTCAACTATGTCATTCCTGCGGCGGATGTATCAGGGTCTGCCCTTCAGGTGCTTTAAAAAAAGTGAAAAGGGAAACAGGTGTTATAGAAACAGGGAGAAGCAGTAATATTGAATTTCATCACGGTATATTAAATATAGGGGAAGCCAAGAGTCCTCCTCTGATAAAAGAATTGAAGAAAAAGATAAAGAATAATGTACCGGTTATAATCGATTGCCCTCCCGGGACGTCCTGTCCTGTTGTTGCATCTCTCAAAGATACCGATTATATTTTACTTGTTACTGAACCGACTCCTTTTGGATTAAATGATCTGAAACTTGCCGTTGATCTTGTCAGATCTCTTAATATACCTTTTTCTGTAATAATAAATAGATCTGGCACGGGAGATAACAGAGTAAAAGAATACTGTGCATCAGAACATATAGATGTATCCATGGAAATACGTGATGACAGAAAGGTAGCAGAAGGTTATTCAAGAGGTGATACACTCCTTGAGACTCTTCCTGAATTAAAAACAGAATTTATAAAGCTTTTTGAGAATATAAAGAGATGTTGTACAGGATACTGATATGCTCTCGTTACGCGTGACGGGTTTAATCCCTGCGCATCACGCATTACACTTTACGCATTACGAGGTCATTATTTATGGATAGTTATGAAACTAACTATAAATGCTTATGCCCGGGTCATTACATATGGTGGAGGTGAATAATAGATGACTTCGATAGAGAAAAATATAAAAGAAGATAAAAATATAACAAGAAATATTCCTGATAATATTCCAGATGAACATATTTTTATAAAGAATTTCCTTTATTTTTATAACACACTGGATAAAAAACAGATTGAAACAGATATAGAAAAACTCCGAAATATTTATCCTGAGAAAAAAGATGATGAACTTGCACTGATTTGCATAAATAATTTTGCAAAGAAAAATTCCTTCTGGGGAGGATTGAGTGCTATGCCCGGGTGTATACCAGGGCTTGGTACTGTTATGCAGGTAAGCACAGCCATTGCAGACAGTGTTGCTCTTATAAGGTCTCAGACTGTTCTTATACTTGCCATAGCTTCTCTTTACGGATTTAATCCTTCATCAGAAGAAAGAATAACTGAAGTATTGATGATATTAAGTGGAAATACATCTTTACAGGAAGCAGATGAAGGTCACTTCAGAACAGAGGTTCTTAAGGGTGGGACTGCAAGAATTGTTAAGAATATTCTTGCAGGTATGAGCGGTTGTTTCTGCAGAAGAAGTATTTTTCGTTTTCTCCCTGTTGCAGGCATAGCTGCAGGGGCAGGTATGAATTATTTTTCTACAGTGGAAATGGGAAAAAAGGCTCATGAATATTATAGAAGACACAGACATAGAGAAGGAAGAAATTATGAATAAAATCAGAGAACTTGTAGTAATAAGCGGTAAGGGAGGCACAGGAAAAAGTACTATTGTTTCTGCCTTTGCCTCTCTTGCAAAAAATAAAATAATGGCCGACTGTGATGTAGATGCGGCAGACCTTCATCTCATATTTAACCCGGAAATAAAAGAGAGGGAAATTTTCATAGGAGGTAATGTTGCCAGGCTGGATAAAGATAAATGTATAGAGTGCGGTACATGTCTGGAACTATGCAGGTTTGATGCCATAAGAAAGAATTTTTCTATCGATCATATTTCCTGTGAAGGTTGCAGTGTATGCAGTCATTTCTGTCCTGTACAGGCTATAGACATGAAACCGTCTGTTTCAGGAGAGATATTTATAAGTAATACCAGATTTGGCCCCTTTGTTCATGCAAGACTCTTACCCGGAGGAGAAAATTCGGGTAAACTCGTTACAGAAGTAAGAAAAAAAGCAAAAAAGCTGGCAGAAGAACATAAGTTTAATCTTATTATAATAGACGGATCTCCGGGAACAGGATGTCCTGTTATATCTTCTCTTGCAGGTGCAGATAAAATACTTGTAGTTACAGAACCGACCATGTCAGGTATTCATGATATGAAAAGAGTTATAGAACTTGCATTAAATTTTAAGCTTCACCCTTCTGTATGTATAAATAAATATGATATAAATACTGACATGAGTAATAAAATTGAGGAATATTGCCTCTCGGGAAAAATAGATTTTCTGGGCAGATTACCTTATGACAATGTAACTACAAAAGCTATGATAGAAAATAAAACAGTTATAGAATATTCTGATGGAGAATTCAGTAAACACATAAAATTACTGTGGCAGAAACTGAAAAATAATTTTATATGAGAATGTGAAGGGTGAAGAGTGAAGGGATTATAAGTTCTCATTCTTTGTTGTGATCACCAGGTCATGGCTGTTAGTAATAAATGAATAGCTTACCTCGCGTCACGCGTTACGCGTCACGCGTCACGATTCAAATAAAGGAGGTGAATTACTATGCCAGGTTTTGACGGAACAGGCCCTGCAGGAATGGGGCCCAGAACAGGAGGATGCAGAGGTTTTTGTCATCCTCAGGGATATGATTTTCAGAGGTTCGGAGCAGGAAGAGGAGGCAGACCACGGGGAGGCGGAAGAGGCCGTGCATGGGGCGGCGGAAGAGGCAGGAGATATCCTTACGGACAGCAATGGGCTCCTGAATTTTACGGAGAATATGTTCCTGTAAGACAGGATTTAGATGAGGAAGAGGAATACCCTGAAAAACAGACCAGTTCTCTGGAAAACCAGATAGCTTATCTGCAGGAACAGGTTATATCACTAAACAAAAGACTTGACGAATTGAAAAAAACTGAATAAAGAACGGGGAGGAGAGTAGTCCATTAAGGCTACTCTCTCTATTGTCTATTATTATACTATGGAGGCGACCTATGGATCAACAGTGTAAAACATGTAATTTTCAGCAGGGATGCACTCATGAAGGACATCCTGATGACAGATGCATGGAAGAGATTATTCGTAAAGACAGGTTAAATAAGATAGGAAAAAAACTGCTTGTTATGAGCGGCAAGGGAGGTGTCGGTAAGACAAGCGTAGCTGTTAACCTTGCTGTGGCTTTAACAATGAGAGGTAAAAAGGTGGGACTTCTGGATATAGATATTCACGGGCCAAATGTGCCCAAAATGCTTGGACTTGAAGGGAAAAGACTTGCCGAACCATCAGGTGAACTTTCTCCTTTATTTGTTCCACCTTCTCTGAAAGTTATGTCTATAGGTTTTTTACTTGAAAAGGCAGAAGAAGCAGTTATATGGAGAGGTCCCCTTAAAATGCGCATCATTGAGCAATTTTTAACAGAAGTTACGTGGGGAGATCTGGATTATCTTTTGATAGACGCACCTCCCGGCACAGGAGACGAGCCTCTCACTATAGCACAGCTTATACCGGAAGCAGAAGCCATAATAGTTACTACAGGTCAGGAAGTATCACTTCTGGATGTAAGCAAATCTATAACCTTCTGTAGAAGAACTTCTATGAAAATAGCAGGAATTATTGAAAATATGAGTGGTTTTTCCTGTCCCCACTGCGGTCAGGAGATAAATCTATTTAAAATTGGAGGCGGAGAAAAACTTGCTCACGAAGAAGAGATAAGATTCCTGGGGAAAATTCCTATAGATCCTGAAATAGTAAACTGCGGAGACAGTGGTATATCTTACGTGAAAGAATATCCTCAGGCTACAGGAACTGATATGTTTAGAAAAATAGCAATAGAATTAGGAGTAGAGTAAAATGAATCTTAATGTTGTAATCAGAGGCGGAGGAGATCTTGCTACAGGTGTTGCTCACAGATTATTTAAATCAGGTATGAAGGTTATTATTACAGAAATTGCAGAACCTCTTGTTATAAGAAGAACGGTTGCTTTTGCATCTGCCGTATATGAAGGCGAATTTACGGTAGAAGGTGTGACGGCAAAATTTCAGAAAACAGACCCTGTTTTTACAAATGAATTTATTCCTGTAATCGTTGATCCTGAATGTTCTGTATGGCACAGATTAAAACCTGATGTAATAGTAGATGCCATTATGGCAAAAACCAATAAAGGAACCTTTAAATATATGGCACCTGTTGTTATTGCACTGGGCCCCGGATTTGATGCCGGTAAGGATGTGCACAGGGTAATAGAAACACAGAGAGGTCATTACCTGGGAAGGATTATAGAGGAAGGTTTTGCAGAAAATGATACAGGCATACCCGGTGAGATAGGAGGCTGCTCTTCTCAAAGGGTTATCAGAGCACCGGAAGATGGAATTTTTACTTCAGAGAAACAGATTGGTAATACAGTTAAAGAAGGAGATATACTGGGAAAAATAAAAGATGTTGAAGTAAAAACAGGTCTTTCAGGTGTTATAAGAGGGCTTATAAAAGATGGAATATATGTTGAAAAGAATTTAAAGATTGGAGACATAGATCCCAGGGGGAGAAAAGAGTTTATTTATAATATATCAGATAAGGCAAGGGCTTTAGGAGGAAGTGTCCTGGAAGCTATAATGAATTGCTATTCGGACAGGATTATATTTTTTGAGAAGTGATATTTATAAAATATAACTATTTAGCGTTGTGAAGTTGACAATATAAAATAAGGGTTTTTCAAATCTCTAAGATATTACAGAACCAGTGTTTACGTTGCCAACTTCAGAATGTTAAATATATACAGGTAAACTATAGTGGAGCTTTTTATGAAAAGATTAACCTTTAGAAGAGAATGCATATATAGATATTATGAGAAGTAATTTGAAGATCCTGAGAGAAGCTCTAAATTAGAAAGGATGTGATATTATGCCTGTATATGAATATAAATGCAGAGACTGCGGGAAAATAAGCGAATTTTTGGACAAGGAAAAAAAACGTGAATGTACTGTCTGCAGAAGTATAAACCTTGAAAAACAGTTTTCTGCTTTTTCTGTAGTAAATAAAGGTTCTGAACATAAGGAAAGGAGTTGCTGCGGCATGACAGAACCATGTGACAGTCCAAAAAGATGTTGCGGTAAATAAGAAAACATGAATATAAACTTTAAATGTCTTGAATGTGCCCTCCATAATTTTATTAAATTACTTGATGAAAACAGGGTTGAACCTGCTTTACAGCAGTCGGCTATGAAGGATTTTTTATTATATCTGTCCAATCTCGATTTTTCACTTTCTCCGCCTGTTATGTCGAAATATTATCATAAAGGGATAAGAGAACTTCTTCATAATGATGATCCATATTATGAAAAAAAGAGATTTTATAACAGAAAAATTCTTTCTGAATATGATAATTTTCTTTCAATTATAAAAAAGACAGATAATCCTTTGAGAGCTTCATTTATGCTGACACTTGCCGGAAATATTATAGATTTCGGTCCGAACCAGGATTTTGATATAGAAGAAACACTTTACAATTCATTAAATCAACCCCTTGTAATAGATCGTTATGATAATTTAATAAATGATATCTCCGGGGCTTCTCTCATATTATATGTACTGGATAATGCAGGAGAGATTGTTTTTGATAAACTTTTTATACAAAGACTTGTAGAGCTTAATATGGTAGATAGAGAAAAAATCGTTGCTGTAACAAGGGGAACGCCTGTTATTAATGATGCCACCATGGAAGATGCAAAAGAAGTGGGGCTTACCGAACTAGTCAAGGTAATTGATACGGGCGACTGTGCACCGGGAATTATTCTTGACGATACATCGGAAGAATTCAGAACATATTATAATTCTGCCGATCTGATTATATCCAAAGGTCAGGGTAATTATGAAACACTTCAGAGAGTAAATGGTAAAAATATTTATTTTCTCTTTATAGTAAAATGTCCTTTTATAGCAGATATATTAAAAGTTTCCAGAGGATCTTTTATATGTATGAAACATGGAGAATATTTTTATAAGAGGAGGCTTTAAATATTATGAAAAAACAAATATTGAATTTCTGGATTGATTTCACATCTTTTATAGCTCTTTTAGCCATATCCTGTATCGGCTGAATTCTTTACTATATATTGCCTCATGGTTCAGGGGGCAGAAGATTTCTTTTCTTAACAAGACATCAATGGGGAGATATGCATGTTTTATTTGCCGTAATATTCCTCACCGGTATGATTATTCATTTTTATCTGCACTGGGGCTGGATAAAAAGAATGTTCTTTTGCTGTTTTATAAAAAAATCATGTAACGACATGGAGGAAATAGAGTGAATTTAGTTTTTGATAAATTTAAAGATCTTGTAGAAAAACATGGTCTGAGAAAACATCATATTGAAATTATATGTAATCCCATAAGTACAGACAGAGCTATAGGCACACCGGAAAGGAAAGATTTTCCTTTATTAAAAGGCAAAGAGAGATTAATGGAAGCAGAATTTGCCGGAAGTTACGGTCAGGCCTATACGGATGAATTCGGTGATTTTCATGGGACCATTGAGGATGTTTTATCTTTATCACTTGATAATAATTATGAACGAGCAATTTTTATATCATCCATTAATGCAGTAATGAGGCATCTAAATTTAATTAAAGGCACGAGACACTGTCGTAATGAAGGGCCGGGAGAATGTTCAGAAAGGCTTTTAAAGAATTTTGAGATATGTTTTAAAGATCTAAAAATAGCTTTAATAGGTTTTCAACCTGCTATGGCTGAAAAGCTGTCATCAGGACATTTTTCTTTCAGGATTGCAGATCTCGATCCTGATAATATTGGTAAAATAAAGTTCGGAACAGAAATAATGGACGGAGAAAAAGATATAAAAAAAATAATTGACTGGTGTGATGTTCCACTTGTTACAGGTACAACAGCAGTTAACGGAAAAATGAAGGAAATACTGGATATATGTGGTGAAAAACCTTTTATATTTTACGGCGTAACTATTGCAGGTATAGCCAGTCTTATGGGACTTACGAGATTTTGTCCGAAATCGTTTTAACTGGAAAGAGGTTGTTTTATATTGGTAAAAACTTTACGGGCCATGGAAAATGATCATTGTATTATATGCGGTCAGGAAAATTCCGATGGACTTATGATAAATTATACGGTTCTCCCTGATGGGAAAATTTTTGGTCAATGGATACCTTCTGTTAAATATGAAGGTTTTAAAGGACTTATTCATGGAGGTTTGCTCAGTACTGTAATAGATGAAGCTATGTCAAAATCTATTATAGCGCAGCATATTGAAGCTCTTACAGTGGAGCTGAAGGTCAGATTCCATCACTATGCCGAACCTGAGGAATTATTGAATATTCACGGATGGATTGTCAGTAAAAATAAAAGAAAAATTCTCACAGAAGGTATTCTGGAGACCGGGTCAGGAAAAGAAATCGCCCATGGGTGGGGAACTTTTCTTGTTATTTCATAAAAAATAACAGGTAATTATTTACAGAAGAGAGAAAATATTGTAAAATAATTATTTAACCTATATTAAAAATTATGAAAAATCAAAGATATCTTCTATTATTTTTAATATTATTACTTCTCATACTTCCTTTTCAGGCTGTAAACCATATTCACAGCAATATGGACAGGGAAGACAACTGTTCAGCCTGTGAATGGATTCAGATTTTTTCTACTATCTTTACTTTTCTTATTATTTTTTTAGAAATTATTCTTCTTTTCAAACTTTTATGTTTGAAGGAGACATTTTATAAAGCTCTATGGTATTCCCCAGTTTATTCCACAAGAGGCCCTCCTGAAAACTGAATTATCCCTGTCGGATATTATAACAATTCATAATTAATTTCCGAATTAAGCGTTATTAAGCCTTATAATTATTTTTATTTATTTTGAGGAGGATAATTTATGTTTTTCAGAATTTTTATTATTCTTTTCTTTATATTACTTTTTCCTGTCAATATCCTGGGATTTAATGAAAATATGGAAAAAAACATTGAAGAAAAGATGAAATTAACAGGACTAAACTATGAAGCTAAAATTTCGAAGATAAAAGCAGATATTCTCTGTCTTGAAGATAAAAAAGAGGAAAAAATAACTTCCTCAGGCGAAAAGAAAAGTACTGAAGATTTAGAAAAAAGGATAAAAGAACTTGAGACAAAACTGGATGAGACTACAAAAGATTACGAAGCAAAGTTAAATGATCTTAAATCTTCTCTGGAAGAACTTAAAAAGGAACAGCAATCTCTTACGGATAAGGTGGAAATAAATCAGGCACTGCAGCAGGTAACACCTGCACCGGAAGAGGTTTATTCACCACCGGTGCAGCAGGCGCAGCAGAACATGAATCCTGATATAAGTGTTATAGGGGATTTTGTAATATCAAATGATAATCCGCCGAATGATAATAAAGCCTATCTGAGGGAAACTGAAATAGGATTTCAGGCGGTAGTCGACCCGTATGCAAGGGCAGATTTTTTTGTCTGTGCCGGCGATGAAGGATTTGAAGTGGAAAACGGCTATTTGACACTTCTGACGTTACCGGGAGGACTTCAGTCCAAAGTCGGTAAATTCAGGGCAGGTTTCGGAAAGGTAAACCAGATACACAGACATCATTACTATATGGCTACCTATCCGAATGTAATAAGAAATTTCATGGGAGACGAAGGTTTTTCGGCTCCGGGAGTCAATTTCAGTGTCATTCTTCCAACCGATACATATATCGAGTTTACGGGAGAAGCTTTTGCCGGCGGAAACAACCTGACTTTTGCCGATCATGATAACCTCGTTTATCTGGGGCATGCAAGAACCTTCATAGATTTGAATGAAAATAATACCATTGAAGTAGGCGGAACCTATGCTGCAGGTAAATATGATGTTGAAAACAGCCTCAACAGTCAGCTTGCCGGGGTTGATTTTACCTATAGATGGGATCCTACTGACAATGACGAACATGCCTTCATTTTTCAGAGTGAAGCATTGTTTGACAGACAGGATCTGCTGGGTGGAACCAGTACGAACAGCGTTGGTTATTATGCACTGGCTCAATATAAACTGGCCAGGAGGTGGGATATTGGTTTAAGATATGACTATTCAGAATTTCCAGGCGATTGTGCCAATAATGAAAAAGCTTATTCTCTGGCACTGTCATTCCGTCCGAGCGAATTCAGCCGTTTCAGGTTGCAGTTTACCCATACAGATACTACCCTGGGAGAATCCAGAAACGATTACTATCTTCAGACAACTTTTATGATTGGGCCTCACGGTGCCCATCAATTTTGACCCGGATTTTCTGGATTTACAGGATTATAAGGAATGCAAGTTTATTAATTGTCTCTTTCCTCTCGTCACGCGTTACGCGTTACGCGTCACGATTAATATATTTGAGACAGTTATTTAACTGCTATTCTTAAGTTTATGGTTAAGGACATAATTCAACAAGGAGGTAATGTAAATGAAACATTTAATCGCTTTTATGATGATCTTTTTACTCTTTGCCTCAAATAAGACAGAGGCAAAATTGAAAGTAGTAACAACAACGTCAGACCTGGGAGCTCTTGCAGGAGAGGTGGGGAGAGATAAGGTAGATGTAATAAGTCTCGGTAAAGGCTATCAGAATCCTCATAATGTTCCGGCAAAACCGAGTTTTATGGCTAAAATGCAGAATGCAGATGTATTTATCAGAATAGGCATGGATCTGGATATATGGAGCAATCTTCTTTTAGACGGATGCAGAAATGACAGGATATATAAAAATGCACCAGGTAATATTGATGCATCAAAAGGATGTGACATACTGGAAATACCGACAACAAAAATAGATAAATCCCAGGGTGATATCCATATATACGGCAATCCCCATTACTGGCTTGATCCGATGAATGGTATAAAAATGATGGATAATATCTGCAAAGGTTTCAGTAAAGTAGATCCTGAAGATGCAAAGTATTTTAACGCCAATAAAGAACTGTATGAAAAAGAGATTAAAACATCTCTTCAGGGATGGTTAAAACAGATGGAGCCTTATAAGGGCAGAAAGATTGTAACGTATCATAACAGCTGGCCTAATTTTGCCAAAAGATTTGGCCTTGATATAGTTGGATATATTGAACCCAAACCTGGTGTGCCTCCTACGGCAAATGACATAGCAAACCTTATATCCGTAATGAAGGAAGAACATGCAAAGATTATCATAATGGAACCATATTTCAGTGAGCAGGTACCAAAACTTGTGGCAGAAAAAACCGGTGCAACAGTTCTTATACTCCCTCCTTCCGTCGGAGGTGCCGAAGGTGTCAATACTTATACAGATCTCTTTAATTATAATATAGGAAAACTGGTTGCAGCTTTTAAGAAATCGTAAAGAATAGTTGGTGAGAAGTGATAGAAATACGCTTATTACTCACAATTCACTTCTCACTTTTCACTACTAACAGACATGACCGGAGCGGTCACAACCAAATATGAAAATCAACATCCAGTGAAGGTGCAACCTTCATCATTTTCATATAAATCAGAAAGGAACATAAATGGAATATCTCATAGAATTCAGCAATGTAACACTGGGATACAGGAATAAAGCTGTTCTTAAAGATCTGAATTTTTCTATAAAAGAAAAAACCTTTCTCGGCCTTGTGGGAGCGAACGGTTCCGGGAAAACAACTATTCTCAAAGGTATTTTAGGACTTTTAAAACCTATGAAAGGGACTATTAATTTTAATAAAAAAGGACTTTCTTTCGGTTATGTTCCTCAGAGGGAAGCTATAGATGAAATCTATCCCCTCGATGTTTTTGATATAGTTCTTATGGGTAGATATGGTCTTATACCTCCTCTGAGAAGGCCGGGAAAACATGACAGGGAAAAAGTTATGGACAGTCTCTCCTGTCTGGATATAAAAGATCTTGCAACCTGCCCTTACAGGGATCTGTCGGGAGGTCAGAAACAGAGGGTTCTTATTGCAAGAGCCCTTGCAGGAGATCCGTCAATTCTTATACTTGATGAACCTACAAACGGTATGGATTTGAAAAGTGAAAAACATATTATGGATCTTGTAAAAATGCTTCACAGGGAAAAGAATCTTACAGTTATATTCGTAACACACATATTAAATCTTGTGGCAAATTATTCCGAAGAGATAATCATATTGGATGAAGAATCAATTAAATCGGGAGAAACGGAAAAAATACTGAATAATCAGGTTTTGAGTGAACTGTATTCTATTAACGTTGAAGTAATACATCAGTCGGGACAGACCTTTATTCTTACAGGTGATCGTAAATGATGAACATGTTAACATTGCCTTTCATGCAAACAGCCCTTGCGGCAAGCCTCCTCATAGGACTTATCTGTTCTTTTATAGGAGTCTATATTGTATTAAAAAGAATAGTTTTCGTCGGTGCAGCTATAGCCAATATATCTACGGCAGGTATAGCTTTTGCCATTCTCATGGGATTTAATCCTGAGCTTTTCTCACTTTTATTTGCCGTAGCAGGAGTTCTTTTGTTTTCTATCAGTGTCAGAAAAGGACAGAAAAAAATACCTGCAGAGAGTATAATAGGTATTGCCTACGGTGTTTCCTCTGCCCTTGGAATACTCCTTGTGGCAAAGAGTGCCAGCGGCGAATCTCATGTTCTTTCACTTATTTTCGGAAATATCCTTGCAGTAGAGGTAAACCAGTTGCTGGTAATTACCATTGTATTTCCCGTCATTCTCTTAATACATTATCTTTTTTACAAGGAATTTCTTTTTACATCTTTTGATGCTGAAATGGCCAGAACTCTCGGTGTGAAAACTACTTTATGGGAGATAATTTTTTATCTTACCCTTGGAGTCACTATTTCTCTGTCAATTCATATGGCAGGTGCTCTCCTGGCCTTTACATATCTTGTCATTCCTGCCACTACGGCACTTATCGTGACGGGTAAAATAAAATTTGTATTTATTTTCTCCGTAATATTCGGCCTTATTTCATCCTTTTCAGGCATGTATTTTTCTTATATAATAGATCTGCCGTCAGGACCGACTATAGTTGTTACATCATTTATATTATGTGCCGTGATTATAATTATTTCAAAGATAAGAAGCATACTGGCTTTTAAATAAAAAACTACCGGTCAATGGTCACGCGTCACGAATTAAAAGGGAGTGATTTTATGATATGCAACAATCTTGTCAGCATGTATTATGACAGAGCAAAAGAAAGAAATATTTCAGATATTCGTATAGGTCTAGGATACACCGCAGTTCTTCTTGATAATGGCAGATGCGGTCTTGCCTGGACAGGAACAGGCGGGAAAAAAACCTGCTGCAGTCTTATGGAAGATGCAGGCTCTTTTATAGGAAAAAGTGCTGCAGAATTAATACACTTTTATCCTTCCCATAATCCTCTTAAAGCATCTGTCGGGCTTGCCACAATAAACAGTCTTGCAAATTACGAAAAAACAGGAAAGAAAGAAGGAGATATACTTGAACATCTTAATCTGAAACCTGATGACAGAGTCGGTATTATAGGAGATTTTAAACCTCTTGTTAAAGAGATAGAAAAAATTACAGAGAAGATTTTTATTTTCGAGAAAAATTTTTCAGACAGTAAATACGTTGTCCCGGAAACAGAAATATCTAAGATTTTACCTGACTGCAGTGTAGTGCTTATCACTGCTACAAGTCTTGTCAACAAAACCTTTGAACCTCTTATTGAACTTATAAAAAATGTTCCTTCCTGTGCCCTGCTCGGGCCATCAACTCCTCTTGTGCCTGCTTTTTTCTCCGATAAAAATATAAGAATTTTATCAGGAGTTCAGGTGATTGATACGGACAGAGTTCTTAAAGTTGTAAGCCAGGCAGGAGGTATGAAGAGTTTTAAAGATTTTGTGAAAAAGGTAAATGTTTTTATATAAATTGAGAGTATAGAAAATCTAATTATTGATCTGAGCATAAGTATGTAATAAAAGTCTTTCTCCAGTCACGCGTTACGCGTTACGCGTCACGAGAGCAAATATGTATGATTTATGCTCACCAAAGCAGGAAGGTGGATTATATGAATTGCGCACTGTGTACAATCAAACACTGTTACAATGGAAAAAATTGCACAGATATAATAAATAATGTAAAAAATCACTATGAAGATGAAGAGAATAATAAAATAATGAAAGCTGCTTCCAGTATAGAAGCTGTTCATTATATGAAAGCTACAAGACTGGAGGAACTTATTTTATTTTCAAAAAAAATGTATTATAAACATCTCGGAATAGCTTTCTGTGTCGGCCTTTCAGAAGAAGCGAAAACAGTGGAAGAAATATTAAATAAGCATTTCACCGTTTCTTCTGTATGCTGTAAAGTCTGCGGTATAGATAAGAAGACCTATGATTTAAAACAGATAGATGAACACAGGTTTGAAGCCATGTGTGACCCAATAGGTCAGGCAGAGATTTTGAATAAAGAGAATACTGACCTTAATATAATAACCGGGCTCTGTATGGGTCATGACATACTTTTTACAAAATATTCACAGGCTCCTGTAACTACGTTAATAGTCAAAGACAGAGTCTTATCCCATAATCCTGCAGGAGCAATTTACTCGGGATATTATAAAAGAAAATTTTTATAGATAATAGCCCGTAACACAGGTGCTAATAAAAAATATTGAGACTATAAGATTTTTTGCGTAACCTTACCATGGAATAAAACTTTTTGTGAGTTTAACTGAACTTACATTAATTTTACTGAAGGAAAATTATATGTTTGATAATTGAAGAAATATGCTTTATAATATGTAAAATTACAGAAATTAAAAAAATAATACAGAAATCAGGAATATAAGCTGATGAAATATAATTTCCTGTTTTTGCGTTTTAATACTCTTTTATGAATATACGTAATAAAACACTTATTGTAATAGTCTCTACTTTTATATGTTTAATTACAATCCTTTATCTGGTCTCAAAAATGATACTTATGGCGGGTTTTATTGACCTGGAGAAAATGACTGTTTACCAGAATGTAGAGAAGGCAATAAATTCAATGCAGGATGATTATTTATCTGTATCTGCTATTACAGGTGACTGGGCTCCATGGGATGAAACCTATAATTTTGTTCAGACTCTGGATGAAAATTATATCAATGATAATTTTCAGGCCAGTACCTTTCTTAATTTAAGAATTAATCTTATAGTTATTCTTAATTCTTCCGGTAAAGTTGTCTTTTCCAGGGCGTTTGATCTTAAAGCATCTAGCGAGATACCTGTTCCGGAAGATTTAAATAATTTCCTCCATCATGATTCTCCATTACTGAAGCTTCCCGATGTAAAAAGCAATGTACTTGGTATTATTATGCTCAATAATATACCTGTAATTATTTCTTCCCGTCCCATTCTAAAAAGTGACTGGAAAGGCCCCATTAACGGTACATTGATTATGGGAAGATTTCTTGATGATGCAGAACTTAACAGACTTAGAAATATTACTTTTCTTTCCCTTAAAATTTATAATTTTTATGACTTTAATCTGCCTGTTGATGTTCAGGAAGGGAGGAATTATTTTTATGAACAAAAGGGTATTTTTATTAAAAATATTGATGAAGATTATATAGCAGGTTACGCGATGCTAAAGGATATCTATGGGCAACCTGCAATTATATTAAAAATAGATATGGCAAGAAAAATTTACCATCAGGGAGAGAAAAGTTTATTTTATTTTGCCATTTTTCTTTTGATAGTGACAATAATGTTTGTTATAGTAACTATGTTACTGTTAGAAATAGTAATTCTTTCCCGCCTTTATCTGCTGAGTAAAAGCGTGGATAATATAAATTTTTTGAAAAATCTATCTATAAAAAAATTGTTACCGGGACAGGATGAAATTTCTACTTTGGCCTGTGCGATTGATAATATGCTCGACAGAATTGAACTATCAGTGGAACAGTTAAGGCATGCCGACAGACTCGCTATCATAGGGCAATTTGCTTCAGGTATAGCCCATGAATTGAATGAACCAATCGGAAATATACTTGGTTTTGCAGAGCTTGCCAGAAAACATCCGTCTCTTCCGGCAGAAACACATGAAGATCTCGAAAAAATAGAAAATGCCTCTCTCTATGCAGGAGAGATTGTAAAGAAATTACTTTTTTTCTCAAGACAGATGCCTGTAAAAAAAACTACTGTGAATATCAATCAGATAATTAAAGAGAGTCTTTATTTTTTTGAAGGACGATGTAAAAAGAACAATATAGAGCTGATAATTGATATGGCAGAGGATATTACTTCTATTACTGCAGATATCTCTCAAATGACACAGATACTTGTTAATCTGGTGAGTAATGCTATTTTTGCCATGCCCCATGGAGGAAAACTGACGATAAAAACCTGTTCGACAGAAAATTACATATTACTTATTGTGGAAGATACCGGAACAGGTATCGCTGAAGATGTTAAAGAAAAGATATTTAATCCTTTCTTTACAACTAAAGACATCAATGAAGGAACAGGCCTTGGCCTTTCTGTAGTTCATGGCATAGTAACTTCACATGGTGGTACCATTAAAGTTGACAGTATAGTCGGGAAAGGAACAAAATTTGAAATTCAAA
Source organism: Bacillota bacterium (assembly GCA_029555925.1). The sequence goes on along the minus strand of JAKPQU010000248.1, from coordinate 8,914 downwards.
TACCACTGGATGATAAAAATGAGGTGTAAAGTGTGTCTAAAAAGGAACGTATTTTGATTGTTGATGATTCAGCCAATACACTGGAAGTAATTAAGAGAAATCTTGCCTACGAGGGGTATGAAGTATTTACTGCTCATGATGTGAGAGGGGCTCTTAAAGTTCTTGAAGTTATACCTGTTGAACTGGTTATAACAGATCTTCATATGCCAAAAGTAAGCGGTATGGATTTAATAAAGTATGTGAAAGAAAATATCGAAGATACTGAGATAATAATGATTACAGGCTATGCCTCTATAGAAAATGCAGTTGAAGCTGTAAAGAACGGTGCTGAAGAATATCTTGCAAAACCTTTCAGGGAGAAAGATCTGCTTTCTGCTGTAAGACGTGCTCTGGATAAACTGAAGACACGGAGAGCCAGAAATAAATTACAACATCCTGCCTGTAATCCTTACGGCATCATAGGCCAATCAGCACCGATGAAAAAGATCTTCAGTGATATAGAGAAAATTGCTTCAATTCCTTCTACTGTTCTTATTTCCGGAGAAAGCGGTACAGGGAAAGAACTCGTGGCCAGAGCGATTCATTATGCTGGTTCCCGGTCTTCAGCTCCGTTTGTGCCTGTAAACTGTGGCGCTATACCTGAAAATTTGCTTGAAAGTGAGCTTTTCGGACATGTTAAAGGTGCTTTTACAGGTGCAATAGAAACAAAGGCAGGATTTTTTCAAACTGCTGAGGGTGGAACTATATTGTTTGATGAAGTAAGTGAGACAAGCCTTTCCATGCAAATAAAGCTCCTCCGTGTGCTTCAGGATAAGGAAATCTGCATGGTAGGTTCACAGACCCAGAAGAAAATAGATGTAAGAGTTATTGCTGCAACAAATAAAGATTTACACAGTCTTGTGACAAAAGGCACTTTTAGAGAAGATCTTTTTTTTCGGCTGAATGTAATAACAATTGATATTCCTCCCCTTCGTGAAAGAGGCGACGATATTGTATTATTGATATATCATTTTGCCGAGAAATTTTCCCGAGAATTAGATAAAGCTATGCCAAAATTTTCCGACAAAGCCATTCAGGTTCTTAAAAGTTATCACTGGCCGGGAAATGTCAGAGAGCTTCAAAATGTAATCAACAGGCTTGTTGTTCTGACAGAAGGAGATGTGATAGAAGTCTCTGCTCTGCCTTCCATTATGCGTTTCTCTTCTCTGAAGGTTACTGACTTTAATAGATCCCTTGAAGATGTTGAACTGGAATATATATCCAATGTTCTCTCGACTGTGGGAGGAAATAAATCCCATGCAGCAGAGATACTTCGTATTGACAGAAAAACTCTGAGGGATAAGTTGAAAAAAATAGAAGAAAATGAGATGTTATAATTATTCTAAAAAGATTTGCCATAAAGTCTGTTATAATAACAGCCATGACCGGTTCGAGCACAACAAATTATGAGAATTTCTTCCTACCGTCACGCATTACGCGTTACACTTTACGATTCTCATATAAATTCATTACTGTAAACCTCATATAAGATACTTCCGGGTAATTTATCACCACTGATAATTTTTTCCCTAGTAATTTACCATATTTTTTTTGTGAAAATAGAACATTATTTTTATATTTTCTTTAAAAACCTTTATCTGTATTGATAACTTTTCGTTATTATTTATAATATTTCGATTGGCACAAAATTTGCATATACAATAGTAGAAAATTAATTTTAATAATAATGAAAATAATTATAGTGCCTTTCATAACTTATTAGAATTTAACTTGTCGTGACGCGTGACGGGTTTAATCCATGCGTATTACGCATTACGAGGTCATTATTTATGGATAGCTATGAATGTAACTATAATTATGGATTGTCAGGAAACTAATGGACTGTAAGAAAATAACTCTGGCAAATTATGGTTATTTTCCTTGCGTCACGCGTCACGCGTCACGCGTCACGATTGTAAATATGATAAGGTTATTTTTTTACAACCACTGACTATATTTTAATTTATAGTGTATTTCATAACTTATTAGAATTTAAGGTCGTGACGCGTTACGCGTGACGGGTTTAATCCCTGTGCATCACGAGGTCACTATTTATGGATAGTTATGAAACTGACTATAAATTACAGGAAAGGTAATGGAAGATTATGATTGATACTTTGAGATTATGTAAAGGTTCCATTCTTGACGGAAAATATAAAATTAATGAGATTTTATCAGATGAAATGGAAGAAAATGATATTAAATATATTGCCTCTCATATTCATAACCCTGATAAACATCTGTTAATAAGAGAGCTTGTATTTTCGATAAATGATGAAAAATTCAAGAAAGATATTATAGGAGCATGTGAGGAAAGACTCAGAAAAATTATAAAGATAAGACATTTAAATTTAAGCCCTGTTTTCGATGTTTTTTCCAGAGAAGAAAAAGAATTTTTAACATACAGAATTTATATAGTTACTGAATCCGAAAATTACGGAAGAAGAAATTTAGCCCACGTTATGAAAGAATACAGAGAAGATATACCTGTTGATAAAATTAAGGAATGGGCACTGCAGATTTGTGAAGCTCTTTCATCTCTCCATAATTCAGAAGAAGGTCCTGTTATATTCTACGATCTCAAACCAGAACATATACTTTTCAGTGATGACGGTAGAATTAAGCTGACAGATTACGGAGTTTCAAGGATGTTAGAAAAAGGATTTTATAGTAACAGATATATGGGAACTCCGGGATATTCCGCTCCTGAACAGTATAGTTTAAAGCCTGTTGACACAAGAGTTGATGTCTTCGCTCTTGGAGCTTTATTACATTATTTAATTACGAAGGAAGATCCAAGGAATAACCCTTTGAAATTTTCTCCTCTGAGAGGTAAGAAGGAACTGGGAGATATTGTTACAGGGGCTACAGAATTTAATCACGACAAAAGGATACAGAAGATAGACAAAGTTAAAGAATTACTCGATAAATTTTCTACTGAACAGACTCAAAAGTCTATTGTTATAAAAAAGAAACAGAAGATTGAAGAAGAAAGGCCTGACATTAAGACCGTTTCATGTTTTGAAGAATGCTGCAGTCACATCTCATGGAATGTTAGGAAGTTCTGGTATGCCAATATGAATCAGTTACTGGCTATAGGAACGGTATTTGTCCTGTCCTTAATGGTTGCAGGTATATTAATGGCAGGTTTAAGGGGATGTAAGAATAAACGTGTAATAATTATCGGAGAAAATGGCCATGAAATAGTTTCTATAGATATACAGAAACCGGAAAATCTGGAAATTTTTAAAACAAAATATAAACTCCGCGGAGAATCATTGCTGAGCAGGAATGGTAAATATATTTATGTAGCTTCCAGCCCTGATCTCCTGTGCTGCTTTGATCTGGAAAAAAATCAGATGGTGACTCAGATAAAAGTTGGTAATGACCCTCATGGTATGAGTTTCTCTCCTGTGCAGAACTATCTTGCCGTAACTGGCAGCGCTACAGATACTATAACACTGATTGATACCGATTATAATAATGTAGTGGCTACCATGAAAAGCGGCGGAAAATATCCTGTGGCAGTCTGCTTTTCTTCTACGGGAAAGGAGCTTTTTGTAATAAATAGAGATTCTATGACCTTAAATATAATGGAAATTACCGGAAATATAACCGGTTCCATAAAAATCGATGGTTATCCTGTAGATATGCTCAACCCCGGATTTAATAATAAATTATATGTATCCATAGGTGATAAAAATGAAATTCTCCTTATAGATACGGATAAGAAACAAATTATTTCTCATATAAAGTTACCTGACAGCCCGGGAAAAATGTCTTTCTCGAAAGATAAGAACTTACTTGCCGTTGCCTGCCAGAAAACTTATGAGATTATTCTTTTATCACTTATAGATGATAAGGTTTCAGATAAAATAAAATTTCAGAATATTCCGTCCAGTATGGCTTTTTCTGATTGTGGAAAATATCTTTATGTGGGAACTACCACCTTTGATCATGCTATGAATTATATTTATTTATGGGATTTAGAAACCGGGAATAGCAGAAAATTTGCAAATTCTGCATTTACTGCCATGAGTCTTATATTTGTTTCTTCTGCTTTAAAGTAATTATTGAAAAGGGGTTTATTTATAATGTCACAGATTTATACGGAACAGAACATTCGGGAGAATTTTACAGATATTAAACCGGAGACGGAAAAAATAGAAGATCCTGTTGAAAATAAAAAAAAGAAATATTTTGAAGAGGTTTCTTCTAAATCGTTATGTGAAAAAAAGAAAAAGAAGAAAAAGTCTCAGGTAGCACATGAGAAATATGAAATTAAAGAAAAGAAAAAAAAGAAAAAAAAGCCTTTAGAAATTCAGAAAGAGAATGAAACAGAAATGGTTTCTTCAGAATATAATGCTTCTTATAAGGACGTCATAGAAAACAGTCAGGTCATAGAACGTCTCAGTGAAAAAAATAAAAAGGATGAGAATAAAACGTCTTTCAGTAAAACAGTTGCCATATCCCGTATTCTCCTTGATGCCATAAAGAAGAAAGAACAGGAATACGAACAGGAAGAAGACATAGACGATGAAGAAGAAATAGATAAAGAAGAAGAACCGGATAGAATAGAAGAATATATTGCTTCAGAAGAAAAAGAGGGTAAAAATCCTGTAAGAAGGGAAGTATCATCCCTATATACAAAACGCTCTACCAGTATAGCAGATTTTCTAAGAAAGAAAACAGGCATCTCTGAGGATGAGTATGAAATAAACAGGGATATCCTGTTAAAATCGAAAAAAACTGCATTTTCTAAAGAGTTTCTTGATTCACTCAAGGTAAATTCAACATCCCTATCAAATGTCAATCAATCAAAGAAAATTTTCCCGGAAAAGAAACTTACTCCTACACCTTTACCTGCTCCCGTTAAATCAGTTAATCCTTCTTATTTGATGGATGAAAAATTATCATCCCGTAAGACAAAGAATTTTTTCATACCTGTTACAGTTGTTATTGTATGTTTTGTAATAATTGGATTTCTATCTAATTCTTTCCTGTTTTCTCAAGAGAATAAAACCAGATTGTTAATTATTGGAAATAAAGGTTCTGATATAGGTTCAATGGATATAAGTAAACCTGATAAAATAAAACGTTATTCCGTGAAATGTAATATTCATGGACATGCTGTCATCAGTAAAGATAAAAAATATCTTTATGCCACTTCTAAACCTGATATGCTTTCATGTATTGATCTCAGAAAAAATGATGTAATTACAGAAATAAAGGTTGCTTTCGGGCCGGAAGCTATAAGTTTTTCTCCTGTACAGAATTACCTGGCAGTTATATGTTCTGAATCTAATAATATAAGTATAGTTGATTGCGATTATAACAATCTTGTGGCAACTATAAAAAGTGAAGTGGAAAACCCCGCTGCCCTATGTTTTTCTTCCGATGGTAAAGAGATGTTTGTGATTAACAGAGATTCTGGAAGAATAACTGTTATGGATCTTACCGGAAAGTTTTTAAATGATATAAAAATAGATGGAATTCCGGCAGATATTTTAAATACTCATATCTCAAATAGATTGTATGTTACTCTCCGGGATAAAAATGAGGTTATTATTCTGGATGAACATAAAAGAGAAATATTGCTGAAACTTTCTGCCGGACAGGGACCAACATATATGACTTCACATAAAGAAGCTGCTCTTGTAGCAGTAATATGTGAAAACTCGCAGGAGATTTTCATAATTTCAGTAAAGGAGGGAATAGTTATAGATAAGATAAAATTTCAGGAAATCCCTGCATGTATGACTTTTTCAGATAATGGAAAAGAACTTTACATAGGAACCTGTAATAAATCAAAAAATTATATATACAGATATAATATTAACGAGAAATTCCTCAGAAAACTTACCTCTATACAGATAAATCCTGTAAATCTTATATTTGTTTCTTCTCAAAAATAATTACAAAAAGAGGTGTGTATATGGTTAAAAATAAAGGTGTTACTCTGATAGATGCACTTGTTTCTCTCATAGTTTTATCTGCAGGGTTTTTAATGATATTAACAATAATACCGGGAACAGGCATCTTTATAAAAAGTTCTGAGAATAGACTTCTTGCAAATCAAGTTGCCCAGACATATCTTGAATATTACTCAAGTCCGAATGTTCTGAGATGGAATGAAGTATCTTCTCCTTCTTTTAACACAATAGGAGCGTCTGGAAGCGAGAATATAACTGCCATAGTAAACGGAAATATCAATTCCACTACATTTAGCTGGAATGCTGTTTCTTCACCTGTAGTAACAGGAGAACTTTACAATTTGAAGGTCAGTGTTTCCTGGATGGAACACAATCTGGGTTCCAATAAATTAAAACAGATAGAGCTTTTAACCCTTGTGGTAAAAGCTGATTAAGAAGGGGTGGGTGATAAAATGCTAATTATTAGAAAAAGAGGTGTTACAATAACGGAATTACTGGTGGCTATCTCTGTTATGGGGATTATGTTCAGTATGATTATTGCCATAACTATTCTTACTAAAAGGAGTTATATAGAAGAAGAAAACAGATCTGCCATGCAGCAGAATACAGCAATTGCTCTCAGCAAACTTACGAGAGAACTTATGGAATCTTCTTATAAAACTACGACTATTTATAATCCTGCCGATACGGGTTTCCCTACAGGCATAATATTTGCTTCTGCCAGAAATATTTCCGATAACAATAGATTTGATTTAGATCCGAATACCGGTCAGTGTATATGGCATAAATATGTATGTTATTACATAAGCACAGAGACTGAAAAAGTTGGACAGAAAGCTCTTTACAGGAGGGAAACTTATATAAATGAGCCGACAGGAACTACGTTAATACAGCCAAGCAGTCTTGGTATAAATAATTTTATAACAGGCGGTACAGGTTACTCTCCTTCTGTAATAATAGCCCACAGGGTTGAAGACCTTGATTTCCCTGGCTTACCGTCCGGTCAGTTAACACCGTCTCAGATAGGAGATAAACTTCTGAAGATATCGCTCAAATTAGGGGAAAGACCTTCCGGAGGGACAGATCCGAACAGTCTTCGTAACGGAATGATTATTACTTTTTCTATGAATTTGAGTAATTAGCTTGTAAAAAATTTAAGGAGGTATAAAAATGTTAAATAAAATTAAAAACCAGAATGGTATAGGTATAGCTATGAGTCTTCTTGCCATAATCATTATTTCTATACTCGGGACGGCTCTTTTAATAAGAAGTATATCTCTTGCAGGTGTCGTAACTCAGAAAAACTATTCCATTATAGCAATTGAAGCCGCCAGGGCCGGTGTGTCTTATGCCATATATAAAATAGAGGCAAATCCTGATTATACGACAAATATTCCTATTACCAGTCTGGCAAGTTACGGTTCAGGCTATACCACTGTTACAAATCAGAGAGAATATGGTTATTTTCAGGTTTTCATTACAAACAATCTTGCAGGAACAACTCCCATATCTTCCGGCTATACTGATTATAAGATTCCCGGCGGTATGGTTGAACTTGTATCTACAGGATATGTCGGTAACCCTGCTATGAAACAGATTAAAATTGTAGCCCTTGGACAGAGAAAAGATCAATATTTTGACCCCTTTGACTATGCTCTTTTTTCTGAAGAAGGATACAGTGAACAGGGTGGTGGGGGAGGAAATGGAAATAATCAGCCACTTTTTTTTACAGACAGTTATGATTCTGATGACATAGGTGCCCACAGCACAAATCCTGATGATTACAGAGGAGGCTCCAATGGTGATATAGGTGCCAACGGAGGTTCTGAACCTGATAATTTCACTATAAGTCTTGGAAGCAGAAATATAAACGGACAGATAAAGGTTCCTCCCGGTATATCGGTTGGCGGTAGCGGCAATTTTCTTGACCCTAACGGAATACAGCATACATTACCTGCTCCGCAGTATGTTACCACCCTTCCTGAACCGGTTGATTTGCCTTCGGTGGAAGAGATGTTTGCCGGTACAAATCTTACTGCAGGTAATCAGAATATATCGAGCGGTGCTACTCTGAGCGGCGGAGGAAATTACGGTACCCTGACTATAAGTGGTAATCAGCCGTTGACGTTAAATGAAGGAGTTTATGTGTTCAGTTCCATTAACGCATCAGGACAGGGTAATCCTGTCGGAGGTGTCAGCCTTATAGTTAACGGAAATGTAACAATTATCGTCACAGGCTCCATAAATATTACAGGCCAGGTTAATATCAATACTATAACCACAGGAAACGGCAATGGGAGAAATGCCACTACCACACCTTACGGTGATGCTTCTCAATTAAAGATTTTCGGTACAAAAGACTGTACAGAAGTAAATGTAGGAGGTGCAGCCAGTTTTTGCGGAGCTCTTTATGCTCCTGAAGCTGAAATTACGTTACATGGTCAGGGGAATCCCAATGCTGATCTATGGGGAGCCTTTGTAGGTAAGAAGATTGATATAAACGGTGCAAAGGTAAGTGTTCATTATGATGAGGCACTGGGAAAGGGAGACGGAGAACTGGTATATAAGGGAATTAATCTCGGAACTGTGAAATGGGTCTATGGATATTGATTAATCATCACTGAACAGGAAAGGGTTCTTAAAGATTAATGAATTATTATAATATTAAGCAATGTGCCTGGTGTAAAAGAATAAAGAATATTGAGACAGGTATATGGGGTGAAATAGCGGATATGATCCTGGATGTGAGTCATACAATATGTCCTGTATGCAGGAAAGAATTAATGGAAAAGTGGAACATTATAAAGAATAATTCAAATAGGATTTAAATAATTCGTGATGCGTAAAGCGTAATGCGTAATGGGAGGAATAAATTCTCATACTTAGTACCGTAACAGGTAAAATGGTATCCGTAAAAAGCTTCTGCCTGGCGGGCTCTGGAG
>JAKPQU010000241.1 GCA_029555925.1 Bacillota bacterium | reverse complement strand
GAACGTTTATAACAGTTACAGCTTATATCATGCTACTTTACATTATAATTCAATAAAATATACCTGTGCTGCCGTGATATTTTTTTCTCCGGAACACCAGGCAGGCAGACTACTATGTCTAAAGCTAAATAGTATTAGATAAAATTTTATCTAAAGGCATTTATTTAAATAATTTAAAGGTACAGGAATTTTCATTTTTATAGTGTATTTTATAACTTATTAGAATTTAAGTCGTCGTGACGCGTAACGCGTGACGCGTGACGGGTTTAATTCCTGCGCATCACGCATTACGCTTTACGCATTACGAGGTCATTATTTATGGATAGTTATGAAACTAACTATAATGCCGTAAAATAAAGCTTTAGATAAAAATTATGCATAGGCAGTTTATCTAAATAATTTAACAGGCTGACTGCCAGTGCCGGATAGCAATCCACTTTGAGAGCTGTACTGGGGCCAGCAGTCATTACGTGTACCCTTCTTAATTCTCCTGTGAATGTTCGGAGTGTTACAGTATAAAGTAAAATTATCAAATTTATCTGATACCGTATATAAATAATGAGGAGACTTATCTGAAAGACGTTTTTTGTTATAAAGTTTATTATCCCAGTCATATCTTGCGGGGCATAAGGGAATTTTATCCAGCAATGGCCTGAATGTGCCACCTTTTACCAGGATTCTGTCAAGACAAGGAGGATAATATCCTTTATTAGCCTGTGCATAAAGCTCCAGGCTGGATACTATATTTTTCAGATTTGTTTTACAGCCGTTTAAATGGATGTTCTGTTTTATTCTGTAATAGGAAAATCCAATTACGGCGAATATAACGGCTAATATTAAATTTAACATGACATATTCTATATAATGAGGTATTCCCGCTCCGGCTCTGTAAGAAAGATAAGTGATAATTAATATGCTGCAGATTATCTCAAACGCAGCAAAATAAAGCCCTTCCACCGGATGTCCCGAAACAATAATACCTGTGGATAGTGCCAGACCCATAACAGGTAAAAACATAACGAATATTATGATACCGACCATTTCTATTGCATTTATAACGGTCTGGTATAATGGTAACGGTTTTTTCTCCGTTGTAGGAGATGAAGACGGCGTAGTTTTTTTATTATTAAAATCTTTCTTCATAATATATTTAAAACTTTTCATAATTACGTGACGCGTCACGTGTCACGCGTCACGAGTAAATTTCACTCTTCACGACTCACGCTCTTATCTTCTCAAAAACTATAAATTCTCTTCCTCCTTCGGAGCAACTGTAGCTGTTGTCGGGGGAGTAAGAAATATATTCGTAAGCTCCTTCTTTATTCAGAGCAATCAGAGTGGACAGGAGATTTTTTTCTTCAATACTCCATATTTTTATTGTGCCGTCTTTACTCCCTGAAAAGATATATTTGCTGTCACGGGAAAAAGTCAGACATGTTACAGGTAAATTATGACCTTTAAAAGTGCATATTAACTCGAAGGTCTTTCCGTCCCATATTTTAATGAGATTATCTTTACCTCCTGAAGCTATAAGGGTTTCTTCTTTATTGAAACATACGCATGATACAGAACCGCTGTGTCCTTCAAGGGTATGTATTAATTCTGTTTTAACGCCCGGGGAAAAGATGCTTCCTTCCTTTATAGACCACAATTTTACACTGTTATCCTTGCTCCCTGAGAGAATTTTTTTCCCTGACGGAGAAAAATCTACGGATAAAACGGAATCTCTGTGACCTTCAAGACATGCCATTTCTTCTTCATCTTCCACGTCCCAGATAGTAACAGTATTACTTGACCCTCCGACTGCCAGTAGATCTCCGTCAGGGTTGAAATCTATGGCTTCTACCGACCAGTCAGGCACTTCAAAGGTTGTGTCCAGTTCGCCTGTTTCCGCATCCCATAATCTTACAGTCTTATCCGCTCCTCCTGTGGCAATAAGGTCTCCTTCTTTACTGTATACAAGGGAACCTACAAGACCCGACTCTTCGTCAACCGTCATATATACCTTCCCTTTATCTATATCCCATATATGTATGATTTCGTCCCAGCTTCCGCTTGCAAGATATTTCCCGTCAGGACTATAAGAGAGTGCAGACACGACATCTGTATGTTTTTCCAGTACTGCTATGAGTGATTTTGTTTTTATTCCCCATAATTTTATAGTATGATCGGAATAACCTGCTGCCAGGACAGTCCCGTCAGGATTTATGCTCAGAGATTCCACACTTCCGTAATCTCCTCCGAAGGTATATATAAGATCCATCTGCTCACTGTCCCACATCTTTACAGTCTTATCTGAACTGCCTGAAATGATAAGTTTTCCGTCATTGCTCCATTTAATATCTGAAATCCATCCTGTATGTCCTGAAACTGTATGGGTCTGTTTCCCTGATGCTATATCCCATATTTTTATGGCTCTGTCTCTGCTGCCTGAAGCCAGGAGTTTTCCGTCAGGGGAAAAGGATAAACTCTCTATTTTATCCGTATGTCCTTCAAATACATGTTTTATTTCTCTCTTCTTGAGATCCCAGAGATTGATTTTATTCCCCTTCATAACTGCCATTAACATGCCGTCACGACTTATGGAAACTGCTTTTACCGGCTCGGAATTCTCATTGAAACTATATATGAGTGTTTTTGTTTCAAGATCCCAGAGGTTAACCCACAGGTCTCTTCCTGCAGAATAGAGGAATTTATTCTCAGGACTCAGAGCGAAAGTTTTGATTTTATCATGGTGGCCTTCGAGAGTGGAGATTAATCTTCCTTCTTCTATGTTATGGAGATAAATTTTATTACCTCCTGCAGATATAAGTATATTGCCTGTAGAGTTAAATTCTATTTTTTCTATGCCTTCTTCAAGTTCTTGAAACATATGAAGTAATGTTTTGCTTTTTAGATCCCACAGTGTTATATTACTGCCGGAAGAGGCCATGTATTGCCCGTCAGGAGATATGGAAATAGATTTTATCTCACCTTTCTGTCCTTCCAGTGTATGAAGGAGTATTTTTTTATGTATATCCCATATTTTAATAGTTCCGTCCTGGCCAGCAGAAGCTATTAATTTACTGTCAGGTATAAAAGAAACAGATGTAACTCCTGATGTGTGGCCAAATCTTGTTGTAAGAGTAAAATCCTTCGGAGAGAGATAGGAGCCATGTTCCAGATTACCTGCAGGTATGGCTTCCACTTCATCTATTATATGTTCCGGTTTTAGTTTCATAGATTTCTCAACTATTTCACCTGCAAGAGATTTTAATCTTTCTTCGCTTTTCTCTTTAATATCGGAGGATGCGGAATATTCTATTGCTTTATGGTAATGTTCTATGGCTTTATCCTTGAAGCCGAGTTTTTCATAACATATAGCCAGCCTGTAATGGGCTCTTTCACTTACAGGATTTAACTCCAGGATTTTTATATATTCTGAAAGAGCTTTGAAATTATCATCTTTTCGTTCAAATTTTTCTCCCGATTCCAGAAGTTCATATTCTTTTATGAAATTTTTCTGTTTTTTTTGTAATTTAAGAAATTCATTCTTCATTTCAGATATAGTCTGATATCTGTCCGAAAGTTTTGCCTGGAGTGATTTTGAGATTATAAGGGACAGCTCTCTTGATATACGTGGATTTAGCTGGTCAACCATTGGAAAATCGGGAGCACTTATTTTGGGATGAATTTTAGTTATAACATGATGGAGTGTTGCTCCCAGGGAATATATGTCACTTCTCGGTTCTGCTTTGCCGAGCCACTGTTCCTGCGGAGCATAACCTTCGGAAAGAAGTGCATGAAGCGTCGTTTTTCCTTTTGGCCCCTGAAAGATGCATGATATACCGAAATCTATTAATTTTAACTCTTTTTCACAGGTGAATATGATATTATCAGGTTTTAAATCCCGGAATACTACAGGTTTTGGTCTTGTATGAAGATATTCAATTACCTCACATATCTGTATGGCCCATTCCAGAATGATTTCTTCCGGAAAATATTCATCCTGTTTCAGGCTGTCCAGCATATCTTCAAGGGTATTACCTTTAATGTATTCCATAACAATATAATGCTTGTCTTCTTCCGTGAAGAAACTGACTATAATAGGAATAGCTCTGTGATTCAGTCCTGCAAGTATTTCTGCTTCAACCCGAAAACTTCTTTCTACTGCTTCGGGATTTTCACAGACATCGTACATCTCTTTTAATGCCCAGTATTTTCCCGGTATATTGGCATCTATTACCTGATATACCACTCCAAAACCTCCGGCTGCCACACCATAGGCCACGACATAACAGTTTTTAAATATATAGCCGATAGATGGAAATGCTTCAAGCCATATGAGGGTTCCTCCATCTTTGTAGGCTTCCAGAACAAGATATTTATGGCCATCTTCAATAAAAAAGTCTATCATAAGCGGGGATTGCTCTGTACCGTCCAGAGTGGCTCCCTGTTTTACCAGTGATTCAAATTCCTTTTTGAGAATTTTACTGTCATTTTCATCTGTTTCCTGTAAAATTTCTTTCATTATATATTCTTCATTTGTTTCTTTATGTTTTACAAGATACACGCCTGAGATTAATTCACTGTTTATTTCCCATATAAGTTCATAAGTATTATTTAATAAATTTTTCATAGATTTTCACCTTTTTATTAAAACGGCTATTATCCTCGCGTAACGCGTAACGCGTTACGCGTCACGTTAATTATTATCCATGAATTTTCTTAAGTAACCATGCAATGTTTTTCCCGAGATTTTCCATTGTGTTCAGGCCTTCTTCATCTTTACTGACATCGCCTGCATCACGGCCTATGCCTATATTCCAGTAACTCGAACCGGGAACAATCATATGATTTATAAGAAAGAAATGATTAATGCTGTCAAAGGTATGTATTGCTCCCGCTCTTCTTACTGCCACCACTCCTGCTCCGATTTTTCTCTTCAATAAATCTCCGTTTGCTCTTGATACATAACCTGCTCTGTCTATAAGGGATTTCATATTGGAAGTAAGATCTGAAAAATAAACGGGGGATCCGAGAATAATACCGTCTGCTTCAATCATTTTTTCTATGTAATCATTGACTTTATCATCTGTAATAACACATTTTTTATTTTTATTCTCTTTACATTTACCGCAGGCTATACATCCATGTAGAGTTTTTTTCCCAAGTTGTATGAGGTCAGTTTCTATTCCTTCTTTTGAAATTTCCTGAATTACTGTGGTAAGTAAAATATTCGTATTGCCTTTTTCCCTGGGACTTCCATTAAATGCAATTACTTTCATCTATTTTTATACCTCTTTCTATAAGAATTTTCCTGATAATTTAAAAGTACAGGAATTTTTATATTTTTATAAATATTCAACGAGATCTTTTATGAATCCTTTTATATAAATGATTTTATAGTTAGTTTCATAACTATCCATAAATAATGACCTCGTAATGCGTAAAGCGTAAGGCGTGATGCGAAGGGATTAAACCCGTCACGCGTCACGCGTTACGCGTCACGACGACTTGAATTCTAATAAGTTATGAAATACACTATAAAACATAATATTCAGAGGTTGACAAATGATTTTTTAGATATTATCATATTAAATATGAGAAGTGGAGAGTTATGTGATTTACCTTTTCTCTTCACTATATCCATTAGAGAAGAGATGTGTTTTATGAGACAAATAGAGAGAGAAGAATTACTCCAGAAGGCCGGTATCGGATTATGTACATGTAAAATCGATGGTACCATACAGATTATAGATAAAAGCACACTGAAGATTTTCGGACTTGATGCTGAATATCAGCAGGTATCTTCTTTGTCAGGCAAGCATCTATCGAGTCTTTTTGTTCCCCCTGTGACCTCTGAATTGCTTCTTGAAGAGCTCAAAGACAGCCGTGTTAAATCTATTGAATTTCCATTAAAAACCGGTTCGGGAAATAAAAAATGGATATTATGCGATATATGGCTGATTAATAAAGAAGAGGAATTAATTCAGTTTGTATTTCATGATATTACAAATAAAAAGAATATAGATAATTCTGATGAAATTAACGAGAAATACAGAGCTATAGTTGATGCTTTTGATGGTTTGATTTATATATGTTCCCAGGATTATTCCATAGAATTTATGAATAAACATTTTATTGAACGTACCGGCCGTAATGCCATAGGAGAGAAGTGTTACAAGGCCATTCATAATCTTGATACAATATGTCCATGGTGTGTAAATGATAAAGTTTTTAAAGGAGAAACAGTTAAATGGGAATTAATCAGCCCTCTGGATAATCACTGTTATTATGTTATTAATACACCTGTTTACCATGCAAACGGCGCCATATCAAAAATAGCTATGATCTATGATATTACGGAAAGAAAGATGACAGAAACATTGCTTTCATCTGAAAAAGAACGTCTTTCTGTAACACTTCAATCAATAGCTGACGGTGTCATTACTACAGATATTGAAGGAACTATTATTTTACTTAATAGAGTTGCCCTTGAGCTTACAGGATGGAAAGAAAATGAAGCAATCGGTAAATCTATCAGGGAAGTTTTTCATGTTGTAAATGAGAAAACAGGAGAGCTCTGTGAAAATCCTGTTGAAAAAGTACTCAGAACATCAGTAAGTGTAAATATTTCAAGCCAGGCAAAACTTGTATCCAGAGACGGAACAGAGAGACTCATCTCGGATAGTGGCTCTCCGGTACGTGATAAAGACGGCAATATTATAGGTGTTGTTCTGGTATTCCGCGATATAACAGAACAGAGAAAACTGGAAGATGAACTTTTGAAAGCCAGTAAAATTGAATCCCTGGGAACCCTTGCCGGAGGCATTGCTCATGACTTTAATAATATATTGACAGCTATTATGGGGAATATTTCCCTTGGTAAAATGTATGTAGAACCTGAGGATGAACTGTATGAGATACTTTCAGAGGCAGAAAAAGCCTCATTAAGGGCCAAGAATTTGACCCGTCAGTTACTGACCTTCTCGAAAGGCGGTTCCCCTATCAAGATGAGTGCCTCTATTTCAGAACTGGTCATAGATACCACAAATTTTGCTCTCAGCGGCTCAAAGGTTAAACCTGAATTTTTTATAGCCGATGATCTGTGGCCTGTAGAGATTGATACTGCCCAGATTAGCCAGGTCATTAATAATCTGGTAATCAATGCAAAAGAAGCTATGGTAAATGGCGGAAAAATAGAAATTAAAATGGAAAATTTATCAGAACCGTCTAACCTGCCTTTAAAGGACGGAAAATATTTGAAAATCAGTATAAAAGATCATGGTACCGGTATAAGTAAAGAAAATCTCTCCAGAATATTTGATCCTTACTTTACTACAAAACCGTTTGGTACAGGTCTAGGCCTGGCATCTGTCTTTTCTATTATAAAAAAGCATGATGGTCTTATTACTGCAGATTCTGACTATGGAAGAGGTACGGTTTTTTATATTTATTTACCGGCTCTGGATGTGAGTAACCCTGCTCCTGCAAGACCACAGCCTAAATCCCTTAAAGAAGATACAAGAATTTTAGTTATGGATGATGAAGAAATAGTATTGAAGACTACAGGTATGATACTTAAACGACTGGGATATAAAACTGATTTTGCAAAAGATGGAACTGAACTGATTGATATTTATAAAAGAGAAAAAGATAAAGGTAAACCTTTTGATCTGTTAATAATGGATTTAACCATACCCGGTGGTATGGGAGGAAAAGAAGCTATAGAAAAACTTAAAGAAATAGATAGTGACGTTAAAGCCATTGTTTCGAGTGGATACTCCAATGACCCTATCATGGCAGATTTTAAAACATATGGTTTTATGGGCGTTGTTGTCAAACCTTATAAAATATCAGAACTCAGTGATATTTTGAACAAGGTTTTAGCTTAACAAACGTGACGCGTCACGCGTTACGCGTTACGCGAGGACAATAACCATAACAATAACCATAATATGCGCCACAGTTATTTTACAGTCCCTTATGTTCTGCATGACATGCTTTACATGAACTGTTACATTTACATGCACCTTTTTCCTTGAAGGTATGAATAATGGTTTTTACCAGGATCATAAATGATGATATTACCAGCAACCCGACTATTATATATTCTAACATTGAAACCACCTCCGAATTTTTTGTGTCATAAATTTTATGTAAACCTCTATTTACCCATGGTAACGGTACACAAATTTTTCAGAATAATAGTAATCCTGCCTGATAGATTGTAAATGAAATTATCCAGGCAAGTATAAGGGTATAGCATACTATAAACGCAGGCCAGTATAGTGAACCTGTTTCTTTCCAGACTACTGCAATAGTAGCCATACAGGGTACATATATGAGAATAAATATCATAAGTGTATATGCTATAAGAGGGGAAAATTTTTTATCATGTTTTAATAGCTCCCTCAGAGAAACAGTATTATCATCTACCTCTTCCAGATTATAAATTGTCCCCAGAGTGGAGACTATTACTTCTTTTGCTGCAAAGCCTGAAAATAGAGCAACTCCTATTTTCCAGTCGAAGCCGAGAGGCCTGATAGCAGGTTCCATAACCTTACCTATCTGTCCTGCGTAGCTTGAAGCAAGTTTTTCACTCCCTGTTACACCATCTGTTGAGGGGAAATTTGTTAAAAACCACATGAGAATAGATATAGCCAGGAGTATGGTGCCGGCTTTTTGAAGATATAGATAGGTATGTTCCCACATGTGAATAATAACACTCTTCATGGTAGGGACCCTGTAAGGCGGAAGTTCCATAACAAAAGGAGAGGATTCACCGGGGAAGAGGAATTTTCTGAATATTTTTGCCATAATTACTGCCAGGATAAATCCTGTTAAATATATGGAAAAAAGTACATTCCCCGCCATAGAAGGGCTGAAAAACGCACCGGTAAGCAGTGTATAAACAGGAAGCCTTGCACCGCAACTCATAAGCGGGATTATTAATATTGTAGTCAATCTGTCTCTTTTACTTTCAAGTGTTCTTGTGGCCATAATTGCAGGCACGCTGCAGCCAAAACCTATAAGCATAGGTATGAAGGATTTTCCGTGGAGGCCTATGGAATGCATTAATTTATCCACAATAAAGGCCACGCGGGCCATATAACCTGTGTCTTCCAGAATGGCAATTGCCAGAAAGAGTAATAGTATGTTCGGGAGAAATATTATTACCCCTCCCACACCTCCTATGATTCCGTCTACAATAAGAGAGCGAAATATCCCTTCATTCATATGGAATATAATAAAATTTCCCAGTGAATCAATGAAAAATTCTATAAGTTTCATAGGAGGGTTTCCAAGGGTGAAAGTCAGTTGAAAAACTGTCCACATAAATAATAGAAATACCGGTATGCCTAACAATCTGTGTGTTAAAACAGTGTCTATTTTTTCCGAAGTAGATATTTTATCTTCTCTGGTTTTAGTTACTGTTTCTTTATATAAACCGTTTATAAATCCGTATCTTCTGTCAGATATTATGTTTTCAGGCTCATCATTGAAAAAACTTTTTATATCTTCTCTGGCTTCAGATACTTCGGTCATTATTTTATCCGATAAATTGAGTTTTTTTATTTTTTCAATAATTTCCGTATCCTGTTCCAGTAATTTAATTGAAAGCCATCTTCCGGAATATTTACCTTCAAGTATATTATAAGAGGAAAGAAAGTTTGATAATCTGTTTATGTGTCTGTCTATTTCTTTACCGTATTTCACCATGCCTTCTCTGGCCTTTTTCCTGTTTTCTGCCAGTAATAAAGCTGTTTTAATCACATGGTCAACACCTTCACCCCTGCTGGCTATAGCTGTAACAACAGGTGTATCAAGAAGCTTTTCGATGAGCTTTATGTTTATCTTATATCCCTGGGAAGAGGCAAAATCCATCATGTTAAAAACCAGGAGAAGAGGTATATCAAGTTCTATCAATTGTAAGGCCAGATAGAGGTTTCTTTCCAGATTTGATGCATCTATGACGTCTACTATAACATCAGGTTTTTCTTCTATAATAAAGTTTCTTGTTACTATTTCTTCGATAGAATAAGGACTCAGACTATAAGTTCCCGGAAGGTCTATTACCTTTATTTCTCTGTCTTCATACTTACATTTTCCCTCTTTTTTTTCAACTGTCACACCGGGGTAATTACCTACATGCTGGCGGGCTCCGGTAATGGCGTTAAAAAGAGTAGTCTTGCCCGAGTTCGGATTTCCTGCAATGGCAATTGTTATATTCTTCGACATGTAAATCACTTCTTTGGAGGTCAGGGTTTAATGTTTATGGTTTATGGTTTGAACCGATAAACTCTAAACTCTAAACTCTAAACTACTTCAACTGTCATGGCTTCGTTTTTTCTCAATGATAAATAATAGTCTCTTATTTTAAATTCCAGAGGATCTCCCAGAGGAGCTGGCTTTACCATTTTTATGGTCACACCTGTTACAAAACCCATATCCCGTAATCTTCTCTGAAGAAGCCCATGACCGTTTACTTTTTTTACAGTTGCTTTTTCACCGGCTCTGAGATCCATTAAAGTTTTCATAAATTTGTGCCTCCGTTATTGTTTTATTTGTTCTTTTTGATCGAAAATGAAAATCATTTTCAACTTTGTCTCAAAATAAAAGAGCAGTATAACTCTCTTCTACTATAGTAGTATAGTAGACTTATTTTTAAGTGTCAAGTCTTTATGAAGAAATTTCTTATTTATGAATTAGTTGCATATATTATATTTTTCAGGCCTTGCAAAATCCTGCCGATACCTTATAATAATTACTGAGGTAAGCATAAATAATTCATATAATATGCTCTCGTAAAGTGTAACGGACGGGGATAATAACTTGTTGTATGCTTATACCCGGGTCAGTAATAAGGATTCAGACCCTTTACCATAGTGTTTTCTGTAGTTAATTTTATAACTCTTTAATCTATACTTTTGCATTTGTTTAACAAAGCATTATTCCCACCTGCAGGGGGGGAGTATGGCCTTGCGTCTCCAGTGGATAAGGATTTTTTAAGATTCTGCAGAAGTATAGTATATGTAATAAATTGTTAGTTAAGGTGAAATATAATGAAATTGGGAAAATTTTTTAGAGATACAGGGAATAAAATATTACTGTTTTTGATTCTGTCTGCATTCCTGTTTTCTTATATTTTCTTTGTTTTTTATGAAGAAGATAAAAGAGATAGTCAATATGCCCTGTCACTCTGCAAGATTTTTCTGGAAAGTAAGATGAAAGAGACTTTCAATATATCTATATGTGTTTTAAATGATATAGATAATATTCTGGATAACGGTCTTGTGGCAAAACCCTTTCCTGTAAGTTTTACACTTATAATCGATGAAAATGGTTCTATAATAGATAAAAGTGGTAGTGAAATTGATGAAAATATGATGAAAAAAATATTGTTTACAAGAAATAAAAATGCAGTTCCTTCGGATAAGCTTCAGGTTCTGGCTAATCCCGAGAGCGGGCTCACTGTAGTATCTGTTCTGCCTTTTGATAGTGCCAGAATAAAAGGTTTTATAGTAGTAGGTAACAATTTTTCTGAAGTAGATATTCAAAAACAGATTCCTGCCATGGATACTAAAATAGGAACTTATATAAATAATAAGAAGGTTCCTAGTAGCTTTGGCCCTGATAGTCTTTCTTCTGATGCAATAAAAGAACTGGGACAGAATAATATTTTCTTTGATAATTTTAATATAAATGGCAGAGGGTATTATGCTTTTATATATCCTTTAAACAATATGGAAGGAGAAATACCTGATGCGATTTTATGTGCTTTGCCTTCGGATTTTTTTTATAAAATAAACCTGCAGGGTGTTTATGCAAAAATCTTTTTAATTCTTCTTTTATTGTTTTTCTTATTGACTCCTGTCCTGTCAGTTAACAGAAAAGCTGAAGAATCTGCTCTTCAAGATGTAAATGAAATTGTGCTTACTGACAGAGAGAATCTGGAACTGGCCAATATAAAAATCAAAAAAATTAATGAAGAATTGAAGACAAAAACAGAAACTATTAAGAAATCACGTGATGAAGCCCAGCAGAGTAAGCATCAAATGGATTCCCTTGCTATGAAATATAAAAAAATTCAGGATGAACTGGATGCTTTAAAAAAGGTAAATGAAGATGTTCAATTAAATAAAAATCAACTGGAACTGGTCAATATAAAACTTAAAAAAGCTCAGGCAGAACTTGAAAGTATGGATAAGATAAAGGCACAGTTTCTGTCAAATATAAATCATGAATTCAGAACGCCTGTAGCTCTTATAATAGGATTTTCAGAAATACTACTTGCCGATGAAAAACTGGACAGGGAACAAAAATCCCTTGTAAATGATATTTATAATGCCAGCACAAGGCTCAGAGAAACTGTTGATAATATCCTGGCATTACCTGATTCCATTAAATTTGGGAAAAAAGATAGGATATTTAAGGAAATAAATCTTTTAGATATAATTGAAAAAGTAAAAAAAACATTTAAAGGTGAAATAGAAAAGAAAAATTTAAATATACAGATAAGTCTGTCTGAACATATTCCTTCAAAGGTTTTAATTGAAGATGAGGAATTGGAGCATATATTGAATAATCTTTTAAGTAATGCTGTAAAATTTACAGGTCACGCAGGTACTATTACGGTAAAAGCCGAAATAACTAAAAATAATCCCTATGGAGTATTACATAATAAGAATAATGAAAAAAAGGAAAATTACCTAAATATATCTATCACTGATACAGGCATAGGAATAAAGCCGCAGGATCAGCAGAAATTATTTCAGAAAGAATTCTGGCAGGCTGATAGTTCTTCTACCAGAGCCTATGAAGGGAGCGGGCTCGGACTTATTATTACGAAAAAACTGGTTGAAGACCTCGGTGGTACTATATGGTTTTATAGCAAGGAAGGTGAGGGAAGCACCTTTGGTTTTGTAATACCGGTTGCAGGAGAACATGCTTAGTACCGCTACAGGTAAATTTATATGAAAATGATGAAGTTTGCACCTTCACTGGATGTTGATTTTCATATTTGGTTGTCGGAAGTTTGACAACTTTTAGTAAAAAAATGATGTTTTCTTTTTAGAAAACCTCATTTTTATTAAAGTTTTATTTTTTTTAAAAAAAATTCCACGTGCTACGTAATATAAAATATAGCTTGACTTTGTAGAATAAATATTGTATAATATTATTGCTATGAGTATATATGCACG
>JAKPQU010000082.1 GCA_029555925.1 Bacillota bacterium | reverse complement strand
TTTAATTTCTTTGTTTATTTAAATGCTCAAAAAGAAAGAGTTCATGTCATTTACAAAAGAAAAGACGGTAACTACGGTCTTGTAGAACCGGAATTCTAGTAAAAGAGATTACTTTTTCTTAGCCTTTAAGATGCTATAATTAGTGGAGAGAAAAATCTCTCCACTAAAATTTTAATAGTGAGTAGTGAAGAGTGCAGGGTGGAAAGTGCAGGGTGATAAGTGCAGGGTGATACTACAAAACTACGTCTCACGCCTCAAACCTCACGCCTCACGCCTCACGCCTCACGTATTTTATCACCTCTCACCCGATAAAGAAGGTATGTTTATGCTTGGAATGTTACTTAAAATGATCTGGGATCCCAATAAAAAAGAAGTAAAAAAACTCAGAAAAATAGTAGATGTTATAAATTCTTTCGAAGAAGACATAAAAAAATTAAGTGATGAAGAACTCAAAGGAAAAACAGGGGAATTTCGTAACAGACTCGAAAAAGGCGAGAGTCTCGATAAAATATTACCTGAAGCTTTTGCAGTTGTAAGAGAAGCATCATCAAGGGTTATAGGCCTGAGACATTATGATGTACAGCTCATGGGCGGCATTGTTCTCCATCAGGGCCGTATATCGGAAATGAAAACAGGAGAAGGGAAAACCCTTGTTGCCACAGCACCAATCTATTTAAATGCTCTCACAGGCAGAGGAGTCCATCTGGTTACAGTAAATGACTATCTGGCAAAACGTGACAGTGAATGGATGGGCCCCGTATACAGATTCCTCGGACTTACAGTAGGTGTTATTCAACATTCTATGGAACCACATGAAAGAAAAGATGTGTACAGACGTGATGTCATATATGTAACAAACAATGAAATAGGATTTGATTATCTGAGAGATAATATGGTATATGACATGGAAGACAGGGTTCACAGAGATCTGCATTTTGCAATAATAGATGAAGTGGATAACATCTTAATAGATGAAGCAAGAACACCTCTCATTATATCAGGACGGGGCACAAAAGCAACAGATGAATATACGAGATTTGCCCGTATTGTAAAAGAACTGCAAAAAGATAAAGATTATACGGTTGATGAAAAAGCCCATTCTGTTCCACTTACGGAAGAAGGGGTAGTCAGGGCAGAAAATCTTATAGGTATCCGTAATCTCTATGATAACGAAAATATAGAACTGACACATCAATTGACTCAGGCCCTTAAAGCAAAAGAATTATTTAAAAAAGATGTTCATTACCTCCTTAAAGACGGAGAAGTCATTATAGTAGATGAATTTACCGGCAGACTTATGTTCGGAAGGCGATACAGTGACGGACTACATCAGGCTATAGAAGCAAAAGAAAATGTGAAAATAAGAAGTGAAGATCAAACACTGGCTACGATAACCTTCCAGAATTTCTTCCGCCTTTATGAAAAACTCGGAGGCATGACAGGAACTGCAGCTACAGAAGAAGAGGAATTCAGAAAGATCTATGGCATGGATGTAGTAGTTATACCAACCAATATGCCCATGATAAGAAAAGATAACCCCGATGTTATTTATAAAAGTGAACAGGCAAAACTCAAAGCTATCGTAGAAGAAATAAAAGAACTCCATAGTAAAGGTGCCCCCGCCCTGGTAGGAACGAGATCAGTAGAAATGTCGGAAATATTAAGCAAAATGCTTAAAAAAGAAAAAGTTACCCACAATGTGCTCAATGCCAAATATCATGAACAGGAGGCAGATATCATATCCCAGGCAGGAAGAAAAGGAGCAGTAACTATTTCTACCAATATGGCAGGAAGAGGAACCGACATAATCCTGGGAGGAGATCCGGCAAAGCTTGCAACGGCAGAGTTTAATGCTTCGACCAAGGAAGAAAAAAATTACGAAGAAATTTACACGAAATGGAAAGAAATCTGCGATAAAGAACATGAAGAAGTTGTAAAGCTCGGAGGACTTCATATAATAGGCACAGAACGTCATGAGTCAAGAAGAATTGACAATCAGCTCAGAGGAAGATCTGGCAGACAGGGTGACCCGGGAAGTTCGCGATTTTATATAGCCCTGGAAGATGAACTCATGAGACTTTTCGGCTCTGACAAAATTCAGGGATATATGGAAAAACTCGGTTATGACGATTCTATCCCCATAGAACATTCCATTATAAGCAAACAGATAGAAGCTGCTCAGGCAAGGGTAGAAGCTCATAATTTCAGCATAAGAAAAAATGTCCTTGAATATGATGAAGTGATGAATCAGCAGCGTGAGGTCATATATGGAGAAAGATTAAAAGTACTTCTCGGAGAAGACCTGAGACCTCATATAATAAAAATGATAGAAGTCATTATTCAGAGCAGGGTAGCTCTTTATGCAAATCCTGATATGAACAGGGAAGAATGGGATCTTCAGGGACTTATCGACACGATACAGGAATTCTTTCTCTTAACAGATGAAATTCCGTTATCTGCTCTGGATGGAATGAAATCAGAAGAAATAAAGGACTTTTTCCTTGATATGGCAGTCGGAGCTTATAAAAGCAAGGAAACAGAATTTGGCGAAGAAGCACTTAAAAGGCTTGAACAGATTATACTTCTGAAGATGATAGATACAAAATGGATAGATCACCTTGATGTAATGGATAATTTAAAAGACGGTATAGGACTGAGAGGCTACGGAGGAAGAGATCCCAGAGTAGAATATGAAATTGAAGCCTTTGAAACATTCCAGGAAATGATGCATAATATACAGGAAGATACAGTAAAATTTCTCATAAGAGCAAAGCCTCTTTCCGAGGCAGTTACGAAAAAACATGAAAAGGTATTTGTCATATCGGGAACCAACAGGGATGAGGGAGCTACAGTACGTACCGTAAAAAGAGGCCAGAAAATAGGAAGAAATGATCCATGTCCCTGCGGGAGCGGGAAAAAATATAAAAAATGCTGTATCGGGAAACAGGCGGTGAAACAGTGAAAGATGAAGGGTGAGAAGTGAAGAGTAGGGGCGCCCCCCTGTGGTCGCCCGGTACCGGTAAAACACGCATCACGCAAAAATGGCATTATAATTGCAATATAAAAATATCAGGAGAGTGATTGTCATGTTAGAACTAAATGAACAGGCTGTAGAAAGTCTTGAAACAAGAATTGGCGATATAGAGGTGTATCTTTGACCTGCCGGCAAAAAGAGAAGAAGTCATCATTCTGGAACAGGCCATGTCTGCTTCAGATTTCTGGGATGATCTGGAAAGAGCAAAAAGTGTCAGTCAAAAATTCAATAATATAAAAGATGAGATTAAACGCTGGGATATTCTGAAAGAAAGAATCAACGACATAACTGAATATTTAAAAATTATAGATATAGAGGATGAAGCTTTTAAAAAGGAACTGGGGAAAGAACTGGCAGAGATAGATGGAGAGCTGGAAAAGCTGGAATTATCGGCACTTTTAGATGAAGAATATGATGAAAGCAGTGCTATTCTCTACATACAGGCAGGTGCAGGTGGTACAGAATCTCAGGACTGGGCGGAAATGCTCCTGAGAATGTATCTAAGATGGGCAGAGAGAAATTCTTTTTCTACAAAGATTGTAGACCGCTCACCGGGAGAAGTGGCAGGGGTAAAGAGTGTAACCTTTATAGTTTCAGGCAGGCATGCCTATGGATATTTAAAATCAGAAAAAGGTGTTCACAGACTCGTTCGTCTCTCACCTTTTGATTCAGCCAACAGGCGTCACACTTCCTTTGCTTCAGTAGATGTAATACCGGAAATAGATGACACGATAGACGTCAATATTAAACCTGAAGATCTGGTAGTGGAAACTTTTTGTGCCAGTGGAGCAGGGGGGCAGCATGTAAACAAAACAGATTCGGCAGTAAGGATAAAACATATACCGACAGGTATTATTGTCCAGTGCCAGAACGAAAGGTCACAGCATTCAAACAGAGTGACTGCTTTAAAAATACTTCATTCCAAACTTTTTGAACTGGAAAAAAACAGACAGAGAGAAAAACTCGATAATATAAGAGGTGAACACATGGATATTGCATGGGGCAGCCAGATAAGATCCTATGTATTTCATCCATATAATATGGTAAAAGATCACAGAAGCCTTTATCAGACAAGTAATTCTACTGCTGTTATGGACGGAGAAATTAACAGTTTCATCTATAATTTTCTCAAATATCATAGAAAAGTTAAAAATCAGGAATCTAAAAAAGTTACTGTTGCAAAATGAAAAGGGTGATGGTTAAAATGAAATATTTTTTTGTTATTCTGATGATTATTGGTCTGAGCAGTTTTGCCTTCGGTGCCGGTATTAACGTTACAGTAAACCTTGATAATAACAATGGTTTTACTACCTGTACCCCCCTGGGCGGGTTCTTAACAGGTGCAATGAGAGAGGTTACAGGTGCCGATGTGGCTATGTTATGCAGCAGTTCCATAAAAGGTTCACTTTATAAAGGAACACTTGATATGTCATCCCTTATAAACCTATTTTACTATCCTGACGACAGAATAGTTGTAATGGAACTCAAAGGCTCTCAGATAAAAAATATTATGGAAAGAAGCGTGGGCTCATACCCAGATGAAAGCAGTGATTTTCTGCAGGTTTCCGGTTTAAAAGGAACATTTTCCCCTTCCAGACCGTCAGGGAACAGGGTAAATGATATTTATATAGGAAATAAATTAATGAACATGAACAGCATCTATACCGTAGCAGTAGATGATAAACTGGCAAGCGGATTTTCAGGCTATATAGTATTCACCCAGGGGAAAATTATTAGCAGTAATATTACCTTGAGGGACGTCATGGAACTTTACATAAAATCTCATCCTTCTATTTCCATGCCGGAAGAATCAGGTTTAAAGGCAGACAGTAATTACTGAAGTGAGAAGTGAATAGTGAAAAGTAAAAAAGTTGATTTTACTTACTTTTCACTATTCACTAATTAATATGTTCACAAAATCAAGTACAATTTCCAGTAAAAATAAATCTACATATCATAAAAAACACTATCAAAATAACCTTGACTTTTTCTCTTTTTAATGTATAATATAATTTAAAATTCAAGGCGGCGTAGCTCAGGTGGCTAGAGCGAAGGCTTCATAATCCTTAGGTCCAGGGTTCAACTCCCCGCGCCGCTATTAGTTATAAAAAATCCCTCTTTCTGGAGGGTTTTTTTAATTGGCAGGCTTTATGAAAGATACCTTCCTCGATAAATTAAAGGCCTATATACTTAAAGAGCATTTGACGAAAGACGGAGATAAAATTGCCATTGCCGTTTCCGGTGGTATAGACTCGGTAGTCATGCTGGATGCTCTCTATAAGCTTGCCGGGGAACTTAATATTAAAATCGGTATCATCCATTTTCACCATAATGTAAGACCTTATGGATGCAAAGTAGATGCTCTCTTTGTAGAAAACCTGGCCAAAGAAAAAAAGTTGCCCTTTATTATGTCCTCTGCATATGTTCCGGACATAGCAAAACGGGAAAGAAGAAGTCTTGAAGAAACAGGAAGAAGTGAAAGATATGCTTTCTTTTCTTCCCTGATAAAAGAAGGGAAATGGGATAAAATAGCTCTTGCCCATACATCTGACGACCAGGAAGAAACGTTTTTCATGAGGCTTTTAAAAGGAGCGGGGCCTAAAGGTCTGTCCGGCATGGCCACTGTCAGAGACGGGATCTACATAAGGCCCCTGCTTAATACATGCCGTAAAGAGATAGAATTATATGCAGAACGGTACGGATTATGCTACAGAGAGGATCAAACAAACTGGGATCAGAATTTTTTACGAAGCAGAATAAGACACAGACTGATACCTTTATTAAAAAAAGATTTTAACCCAAACCTTTCGGAAGTGCTGGAACGTACAATGCATATATTCAAAAAGGAAGACGAATTTCTTGACAGTCTGGCCGAAAAAGCATTAAATACCATAATAATTCCCGATAAAGAATTAATACTCAATGCAGAGAGACTGGAACATTATAATCTTGCCCTTAAAAGAAGAATCCTCCGTCTCGCAATATTTAAGATATTAAATAATTCTACAGACGTAGATTATGATTACATAGAAAGAATAATAAAATTACTTGCCGGAGAAACAGGGAAATTGTTAAAACTGCCCGGACTTATAATAAGGAAATCATATGGAACCTTAATTTTATCAAAAAAGTCCTCTAAGTCAGAACCTGTATTATACGAAAAATCACTTCCTGTTCCGGGAGAGACAATATCGGATTTTTTCGGAATAAAGGTAAAAATAAACATCATGGAGCACAGTGACATTTCATATAATTCACCGTTTAAAGCACGTTTCGACGGAGCTAAGCTTCAGGAACCTCTTATATTAAGAAACAGACGTAAGGGAGATAAATTTATTCCTCTTGGAATGAAAGGTAAAAAGAAGTTGAAAGATTTCCTTATAGATGAAAAAATTCCCGGTCATAAAAGAGACAGAATACCGGTAATAACGTCAGGAAAAGATATACTCTGGGTTGTCGGTATGAGAATAGACGAAAGGTTTAAAGTAACAGGGGAAAGTAAAAAAATTGTTCATATGGAAATAGTGAGTAGTGAGTAAATTACTCATACACACCACACATCACGCGTCACGCGTCATGCATCACGATTCAAAGGAGGCATATAAAATGAATATTGTAAAAAAAGTCCTTTTCTCTGCTGAAGAAATCGAAGGAAAAGTCAAAGAACTGGGCGAGAAAATTTCTAAAGATTATGAAGGTAAGGAAGTGCTTTTCCTGGGTATACTGAAAGGAGCATTTCTTTTTATGGCAGATCTCTGCAGACATGTAGAGGGAAAAATTATGTTTGATTTTATGGAAGTCTCAAGCTATGGAGGAGGGCTCTCCTCTTCAGGTCAGGTGAGGATATTGAAAGATCTGGATGTAAATATCGAAGGTAAACATGTACTTATAGTGGAAGATATCGTAGACAACGGAATAACCCTTGATTACCTTATCAACTATATAAAAGTAAGGAAACCTGCATCATTAAAGATCTGTGCGCTTCTTGATAAAAAAGCTCACAGAAAGATTCCTCTTACCATAGATTATGCAGGATTTGACTGTCCTGATGAATTCGTTTTAGGGTACGGACTCGATTACGGTGAATTCTATAGAAATATACCGTTTATCGGCGTATTAAACGAAGAAATTCTTGAGTAGTGTTTTTTTTAGCCACAGGTAGATTCATTTTTACTGGAAATTGTAATTAGTTGCATAAATCTCTTAATCAGTGAAAAAGAAGTAAAATCAAGTTTTTTCACTATTCATTTTTCAATCTGAATATTCTACAACAAATTTCTTTTTCCATTCTATATAAAATTACCTGTCATTTTTAAACGTAATCATTATATATTGTAAAGAAGAGTTAAATATGTTATAATTTCATTTATCTATTTTTGTGCAGGTGTTAAAAATGTTTAAAAATCTAGCATTCTGGGTTATTCTTATTATCGGAGCAATATGTGCTTATTCGGTATTAAGTAATATAAATAAATCCCAACAACAAATAAGTTATTCAGAGTTTATTGAAAGTGTAAAAAAAGGAGAAGTAGACAGGGTAGAAATATATTTCACCAAAAACGAACTTCTGGGAACAAAGAAAAAAAGCAATGAAACATTCAGAACTATTATACCGCAGGAAGATCCCGGTTTAATACCAATCCTTACCGAACACAGTGTTAAAATAGAATATAAAGAATCTGTAGATAACAGATGGTGGGTAACAATATTCTCCATATTTCCTTATATTCTGCTGTTTTTATTCTTCCTTCTCATATTAAGACAGGCCCAGGCGGGAGGAAGCCAGGCTTTTTCTTTCGGAAGAAGCAGGGCAAAAATAGTGGATGACAAGCGTCCAAAGGTTACATTCAAAGATGTGGCAGGTATAGATGAAGCAGTTGAAGAAGTTCAGGAAGTTGTGGAATTTTTGAAATATCCTCAGAAATTTCAGGCTTTAGGAGCGAGAATCCCCAAAGGAGTGTTGCTTCTCGGCCCTCCCGGTTCAGGGAAAACCCTTCTTGGACGTGCCATAGCAGGTGAATCAGGTGTTCCATTTTATTATATCAGCGGTTCCGATTTTGTAGAAATGTTTGTAGGTGTCGGTGCATCAAGAGTAAGAGATTTATTTGAGCAGGCCAAGAGAAGTTCTCCCTGTATAGTATTCATTGATGAAATCGATGCAGTGGGTCGTCAGCGCGGTGCAGGTCTCGGAGGCGGTCATGATGAAAGGGAACAGACTCTCAATCAACTGCTGGTAGAAATGGATGGTTTTGAACCGAATACAGGCGTAATATTACTTGCTGCCACCAATCGCCCAGATGTTCTCGATCCTGCTCTTCTGAGACCTGGCAGGTTTGACAGACAGGTTGTAGTAGACAAACCTGATCTTCAGGGCAGAAGAGATATACTGGAAGTTCACAGCAGGGGGAAACCGTTTGCTTCCGATGTAGATCTTGATATTATAAGCAGAAGCACGTCAGGTTTCTGCGGTGCAGATCTGGAAAATCTTCTGAATGAAGCTGCTCTGCTTGCTGCAAGACTGGATAAAAAAGCCATTGAAATGGAAGATCTTGAAGAAGCAATAGAGCGTGTCATTGCAGGTCCTGAAAGAAAAAGCAGGGTTATTATAGACAGGGAAAAATTAATACTTGCCTATCATGAAGGAGGTCATGCCCTTGTAGCAAAACTCATACCCGATACGGATCCCGTGCACAAGGTGACCATACTTCCAAGAGGCATGGCTCTCGGATATACCCTTCATCTGCCCGAAGAAGACAGGCATATTGTCACAAAATCGGAACTTCTTGCAAGAATGACTGTTGCTCTCGGAGGAAGAATAGCAGAAGAGCTGCAGTTTAATGAAATGAGTACAGGAGCAGCAGACGATTTAAAAAAGGTAACGGAAATAGCCCATAAAATGGTCTGTGAATTTGGTATGAGTAAAGAACTGGGCCCCCGTACCCTTGGTAAAAAGCAGAAACAGGTATTTCTTGGAAGAGATATTTATGAAGACAGAAATTACAGTGAAGATATAGCAAAGAAAATTGATGAAGAAATAAAGCAGATAGTAGAAGAACGTTATAAAATAGCCAGAGAAGTTATAAAGAATAATATGGACAAACTTAATAAAATTGTAAGTATACTCATAGAGAAAGAAGTTATAGATAAAGAAGAACTGGATGAAATTGTTCCCGATATAACCCGTACAGCTTCGCCAGATGAAGACAAGGATAAAGATCTGGCAGCTATTCAGGAGAGCTATTTATAAAGGTGGAAGAGTGAGGGGGGAAGAGAATATGTATCCCTTCATATTCCATTGATCAATCCTAACGGATTTATATGAGAATCGTGACGCGTAACACGTGACGGGAGGAATAGATTCTCATATTTCGTTGTGACCGAACCGATTATAGTTGTTATATGAAAAAATTATTTTGTTTACTGGCAGGTTTATGTGAATGTTTTCTGGTTATTCTTTTACTGGCTCTGTTTTCTGTCCAGTATATATATCCTGATATATTAACAAAATTTCTATGTCTTACATTTAAACAGTTCCAGTTAATTATAATGGCTCTGGGAGCCATAACTATAGCGGTACTCAGTCAGAGGAGACTATCTTTATTCTGGAAAACAGTTGCAATGTTAATATCTTTATTAATCATAATAGAAACCTATCTTATGAGTAAATGTTCTGTTTAAATAGAGGAAGGAGAATATCATGCTGTCAAAAGAAACCTTTGAATTATTAAAAAACTCGTTAAAACCGGGACAGGAGATCTGGGTATATACAAGAGGTGGTTCCGGGGGAGGAAATGGCGAGATAGTAGAACTTACAGATGATCTGTTAATTCTTGAAGGAGTTTATCGGGGAAGAAAATTTCGCCATTATTTTATAATCAGTACTATTGAAAGTATTAAAATCTATGAGGATACCGAAAAATAATATATGAAAAACCTGAGTTTAATTTTACTCTGTTTTATACTATTTTTCATATTATCATCTGCTGTTCAAAGCAACACACCGTCTCCTGCTCCCTCTCCATTACAGGGAGGAGAAGAGCCGCTAAAACAGGATACGCATAAGAAGATTATTTATAT
>JAKPQU010000208.1 GCA_029555925.1 Bacillota bacterium | reverse complement strand
TGTGTCGGAGTTGGCTGGATAACCGATGTAGGATTTACAACAGGATTTACCGTTCCCCCTCCTCCGCCGCCGCAACCCGCAATAAAACATAAAATAACAAAAAAACTTATAAAATATAAAGCTCTGTAATTAATAACAATCGCCTCCCCGAAGAATATGGAATGAAATTTGCAAGTAATATTATATCATAAAAAAATATGATGGTGAAGAGTGAAAAGTGAAGAGTAAAGGGTGAAAAATATTATATGAAATAGAATTTTATTAATTGTCTCTTTCCTCGCGTCACGCTTTACGCGTTACGCGTAACGATTTAATATATTTGAAATAGTTAATTTTCGTTCATATATAGATTACTCTTTACAACTCACTATTTATTATTGCTTTTACGTGATAATATGTTATAATTTTATTGAAATCATGTTATGGAGGTATATTTTTATGTTAAAACTTTTCAAAAGTCTTTTAATGGCAGGGTCAGTTCTTGTAAGAATGTCTTTAAGAAAGAAGTATTTTTCTGTCATTACAATTCTTTTAATTACAAATCTTTTATTTTTTGGACTCTACATGTACAGCTCTATGATATCTACCCCGAAAACTACAGGTATTGAGAAAATATTATGTGACGAATTCATTACAGACGGAACTTCTGATATGAAATTACGGGCCTATCCATCTATAAGTCCTGACGGAAGATATATAGCCTATAATAATATTACTGTAGAAGGAAGAGATATTAAAGATGTAGAGATAGCCATGTATGACAGAAAAGAAGGAAAACCTGTTGATCTTCCCGGTCTCCACGGTAAAGGCTGGGATCTTTCACCGTCCTTAAGCGGAGACGGACGTTTTCTGGCTTTTCAATCAAACAGGACAGGAAAACATTTCTGGAATATTTATCTCTATGATACAAAGGAAAAGAGATTCGTCGATGTTCCCGGCCTGAACAGTTTTCTCCCCGATATAAATCCTTCTATAAGCGCCGATGGTAATTTCATTACCTTTGCTTCCGTAAGAACTGCAAGATTAGAAATATATTTATATGACAGAAACCAGAGAAAGGTTACTCCCATACCTGCATTTTAACAGGTTATGACGCGTAAGGAATGGCAGTTAAATAAATGTCTCAAATATATTAATCGTGACGCGTAACGCGTAACGCGTGACGCGAGGAAAGAGACAATTAATAAATTTTCATTCCTAAGGTAATACGTTACGCGTCATATGAAATCTAAAGAAGGTGATTGCAGTGAAAACCGGCTTTTATTTATTACTTATTACGGCTACAATTTCTTTCCTTATGATGTTTGCCTTACAGGACTCCGCATATTCGGAAGAAGAAAAGAGAAAATTAATTAAAATCATCATATCTGCAGGAAAACTATGGGGAGAAAATGATGCAAAAATAATACACCTTGGAAACGGTATTAAAATAGAACAGGCAGGAATGGCTTTAAATGCTCAGGAAGGTGTTTATTATACCGACAGCAAGGTTATTGAGATTTCCGGCAATGTTAATTTTACAAGACCGGGATCAAAAATACGAGGAGATAAGGTTGTAGTATATCCTGACAGACAGTTCGGGGCATGGAAGGGACATGTAGAATTCCTGCAGGAAAAAGGCTCTACTACACCGGGAAAAGATAAAATGAATAAAGCCTTTAAAGAAGGTTCTGTCAGATTAACCTGCAATGCTCTTGAATTTTACTGGGGTACCAATACTATGGCCATAGCAAAAGGTAATGTTGCAGCAAATCAGAAAGACAAGTATCTATACAGTGATGTAGTAACCTATACGGAAAAACCGCAGAAACTTCTTCTGGAAGGTAATATCAGACTCGGCAACGAGAAAGGGGTAAGCATGAGTTGCGACAGGCTCACCCTTTATATAGAAGAAGAAAGAATTCATGCAGAAGGTCTGCCCTATCAGGGTGGATTGCTTCAAATAGAATTGCCTCTTAAGAAAGTGAAAAGTGAAAAGTGAAGGGGTGAAGAGTGAAAGATAATAGATCACTGCTCACTGGTCACTTGCTCACTGGTCACTTGCTCGCTGGTCACTGCTCACTCTTACCAAGCATTCCCATGGCTTTTTTCAGACTTATTTTAGCCATTTCATAGTCATATATGGCCTGAAGATAATTCGTTTTTGCAGAAGTAAGCGATGTCTGTGTATCATGTACTTCCTGAATATTCGCGACTCCTCCTTTGTAACGGAGGTCTGCCATCCTTTTGCTTTCTTCCGCCCGGGCAACAGTTTTTTCTGCCACATCTATTCTCTTGAGAGCTTCAGCCATATTCAGATAAGACTGTTTGACATCCAGTTCTACCGACTGATATGTAAGAATTTTTTGTTCATTCATCTGGCTTAACTGTTCTTCAGCCTTTTCTATACTTGCGTTTATAGAACCTCCATGAAATATGGGCACAGAAGCTCCAACTGTAAGGTTCCATGTATTGGGAGGCTGTACAAGCGTATCATTCTGGGAATAATAATAGGCATTCAGATTAACAGACGGATATCGTTCACCCTTTGCATATTGTATTTTTTCTTCCGCAATGGCCAGCCAGTTATCAACCTGAAGTATTTCCGGCCTGTTTTTAAAAGCATAATCCAGACTCTTCTGATAGTCAACACTCCACGGTGTATATGCAAGAAGGCTTTTTATATGTACAGGTGTGGAAAGATCTATCCCCAGGGCATTGTTAAAAGAAGCCTTTGACAGGTCTATGTTATTGCCGGCTGTTATATATTTTTCCTGAGCACCGGCAAGATCGACTTCGACTCTCAAAACATCATATTTCGGAACAGACCCCTGTTTGTACATCTTCTGTGTATGTTCCAATTCTGTTTTATACTGTATCACCGTTTCCTCTGCAAGAGCCATATTTGAATTTGCAAGAAGCACATTATAATAGGTTTTATTTACATTGTATAATACATCCTGTTTTGTTGCATCATACTGATAGGTTACATCAAGGAAATTCAGTTTGGACAGTTCATAAGATGTAATGAGTCTGTAATCAAAGAGCATCTGAGAAAGTGACGCATAAACCTTGTAATTATTTTCATCCTGAAAATTTCCTTTAATACCAAGCTGCTCAAGATTAAGGGTAGATATATTCCCTGTTCTTGTATAATTTGCTCCTACATCAAGCTGTGGCAGCAGGGTTCCTCTCGTTTCACTTATGCTTCTATCCGCTTCCTTTACTCTGCTGTCTGCTTTTTTAATACTCGGATTTTCTTTGAGGGCTATATTTATACTTTCTTCAAGAGTCATTTCTTTTTCTTCAGATAAAGCCATTAAGGTTGTCAATATTATCACAGACAATATTAACATTACAGTAATTATTTTACGTGTCATTTATTTAAAGCCTCCTTCTCCATTACCACCTGGCATTGGCATCGTATTTTACCATTGCGTCGCCAGGCATGCCGGGCTTTGCTTCACCTTTGGAATTGTCTTTCAAATAAACCTTGAGTCCGAAAACAAGCTTGACTCTCTGAGTCTTTGTTTCTACATTTTTCGGGGTAAATTCTGCCTGCTGGTTTATCTCTTTAACAGTAGCCTCAAAATATTTATCTTTATAAGCATCAAGGTAAATGCGTGCTTCATCACCGAGTTTGATTTTTCCTACCAGTTCATTCGGTATATAGGCTTTCATATAAAGGAGATTGTAATTAACCATTGTAAAAACAACCCCTCCAGGTGCTAAAACCTCACCTGGTTCCGAAACCTTTGTAAGAATTACTCCGTCAGAAGGGGCATAAATCTTTGTATCCTTAAGGTCTGCTTTGGCTGACATCAGAACTGCTTCATAGGCCTTCAGAGATCCTTCAGCACTTTTTACCTCATCAAGAGCTGCATTATAGGCAGCAAGAGCACCGCGGCGGTTGTCTTCAGCGACTTTAACCTGCAAACTGGCTTCCTGTGCCTTTGCCTGTGCCTGTCCCATCTGTGCCAGAGATGTCTGATACTGGGCGCTGTAAACATCAACCATTGCATAGGCACTTGCTTCTTTTGCTTTAGCACTTATTACATTTACAGCAGCTGATTTTTCATTTGCTTTTGCACTGTCGAAATTTGCATATGATGTTTCAAGCTGTTTCTCATTTATAGAAACAGTATAAGCACTGGTTCTGGCATAATTGAGTGTTTCTTCTGCCGATTCAAGCTGTTTTTGAGAAGCATTGACCTGTTCAAGAGCAGACTTATAAGAAGCTTCTGCCTGCTCAAAAGAACTTTTTGATATAACTTCTTCTTTATAGAGATTGGTATTTCTTTCAAATTCATTTCTCTGATAATCATAATTGGCCTGGGCCTGAGCAAGGGTAGCCTTTGCGGCAGCCACCTTCGCTTCTGCATCCTTTATCTGCGCATCTGACTGTTTTCTTGTCTGTACAAGACCGAGATCTGACTTGCTTATATCTTTTTCACTTACTATGGAATTACTTTTTGCCACATCCAGTTGAGCCTTTGATACATCCACACCGGCACTTGCTTCTTTGGCCTGGTAAACTGAATAGCTTTTATTTGCACCGGCCTGATTTATATTTGAAGCGGCAATAGTCACACCTTCCATAGCATCTGTATATTGTGCCTGTGCCACTTCTACATTGCTTTCTGCCTGCCTCAGATTTGCTTCCTGTATTTTTGCATTATTTTTTGCCTTTTCCAGTTGTTTTTTTGCTACCTCCACATTGGCTGCTGCCTGTTTTACAGATGCCATAATCTGTTCAGACGAAAGTTTTGCAAGAACCTGACCTTTTTTTACAATACTTCCCTCATCTACAAGCAGTTCCATTACTTTACCCGATATTTTTGAGCCAACCTTTGATTCGTCCCCTTCTATCCTCCCGTTACAGTCGATAAAGCCGGGAGGTGTTTTTTTCTCGCAAGAACATAGAAAGAAGGACATGATAAAACATACAAATAACATTTTCCATTTCATAAACATTACACCCTCTCTATTTTTTTATATATAAATTTTTATTTTAATTTTTTTAATATGATTTTTTGGTTTATAATTACTCAACACCCGGCACCCTTAACCTTTACTCTTTAATTATTTTCCCAAATAATTTTAATAATATAAAATATTCTCCCGTCACGGGTCAATCATCACGATCTATTATTTTGCTTTTTCAAGACTGTCTCTAAATCTACTTGCGCTGTAGAAAAATAATATAAGACCAAGAAACAGCAATATACAAATCTGCTTCACAAGGTCAGAAGGGCCCGCTCCTTTAAAAGCTATTGCAAGGGCTATCTCTATATACCATCTTAAAGGAAATAGATATGTCAGATACTGGACCACAGGATTCATAGCTATAACAGGCGTTATGTTGCCCGAAAGAAAAAGCAGAGGTGTTACAACTATAAGAGAAAACATAATAGTTTCTGCCATTGATCTTGCAATGGTAGATATGGTAAGTCCTATACCTGCCGAAGAAAAGACATGGATAACAGTCACAAGAAGAAAGAACGGTATACTTCCCACAATGGGAGTTCCCAGAACACCCATTACAACAAAATATAAAGACAGAAAGGTACATGCTAAAATTATAGTCGTCATAGGAATTATTTTAGCAAGCATAATCTCATAATTTGAAACAGGTGTAACACTTAACTGTTCAATAGTTCCTATTTCTTTTTCCTGAACCATTGTAGCAGCAGGGAGCATTACAGACAGAAGGGTTAACATAATCATCAATTCACTGAAGCCTTCCCTGTAGGAGTCTTCAAGGTTCGGATTATACCAGTTTACTGTCTGCAGTGATACAGACGGATATTTTTCTCCTCCTGCAGTAACGGTATCTACACTTATCTCCTGTGAATACATCTGTATGATATTTTGAAGATAACTCAGCGCAGTAGTAGCATCATTGGAACGGGTTCCATCTATTACAAGCTGTACTCTTGCAGTTTTTCCGTCTCCAATATTTTTAGAAAAATCTTTCGGTATGATAACTACCACAGATATTTCTCCGTCTGTAAGAACTCTGTCTACCTCTTTATCACTGTAAAGCATTCTATCAATTTTAAAATAAGGAGGACTTATCTTATCTATAAGGCGCTGACTTACTTCTGTACCATCTATGTTATATACGCCGACTGCATAATCCTTGAGTTCTTTTCCTCCTGAACCACTCATCCATACATCTATAAAAAAAGCAAAAATAAGGAGACCTACCATAGCACCGTTTCTAAAAAATTGTATATATTCTTTTTTAAAGAGAGCAAGCATTCTCATAATAACAACCTCTTACATTTTCTTTTTAAATAGCATAATGGCAAGTATCGGCAAAAACACGGCAAAACCGGCAAGCATAAGGGCACTCTGCCAGTATTGATCCCAGCTTCCCTGTTTTAAGAAAATATCTTTCACAATTTTTACTGCATAAGTTACAGCAAGCATTTTAGAAAAGGCCTGTGCCCCTCCTCCCTTGGTACTTACTGCACTGAAGGCATCAGAAAAACCGAAAGCAGGGATCATAGTTCCTACAAAACATACCATAATCGTTGCCACCTGACTTTCCAGTGTGACAGAAAGGAGAAGGCCGACTCCGGTAGTGGCAATAGAATAAATAAAGGCTACTATTACCAGATTTAATAAACTGCCCCTGAAAGGTACATCCATAAAAAGAATCCTTGCCACAGTAAATAATATAAGGAAGTCCAGATAGGCTATTACTGTATAGGGTATCATTTTACCTATTACATATTCCGCTTTTGTAATAGGTGAACAGTAAAAAGCCATAATAGAACCTATTTCTTTTTCTTTAACTATACAGAGAGATGATATGAGAGGAGGGAGAAAATACAAGAGAACAGGAATGATAGGAGGTATCATGAAATTATTACTTTCAAGGGTTTCATTGAACCATACAGACTGATAAACCTTTATGGGTTCAGGAGATGTCTTACCTTTAGAAGAGAGATACTTGTCCTGTAATTTCGTATTAAATTCTGCCACTCCCGCTTCTATATAATTTCCTATTGTCTCGGCTCTGCTGGAATAAAGGGCATTTGTTATCAATTGAACATTTACCTGATTGCCGTTCTTTAAGGCCTTTGAGAAGTGCTCCGGTATGACCAGAACTGCTTCCAGCTCGCCGTCCTGTATGGCGTAATCCATTGTATCATAGGTATTACGATATTCCTTTACTATAAAATATCCGCCTGTTGTCTCGAATATATTCATAAAATCCCTGCTTACAGGAGTATTATCCATGTCGCATATACCGAGCAATACATTATTCGTATCCACATTCAAACCATAGGCAAAGGGAATAAAAAGTATAAGAGGAGATAAAAATGCCATATATACATAGAGTGTATTTCTTCTCAGTTCAAGATATTCTCTTTTGGCTACCGCATAAACTCTTTTGAATGAAAACATATTTTCGTGACGCGTGACGCGTAACGCGTAACGGGTAAGTCATAATTAGTGATGCGTAATGCGTGCCAGGGTAGTATTACCCGCTCACGACTCACGACTCACGACTCACGACTCACGACTCACGACTCACCCCCCTTACTCAATTCCGCTATTTTCTATATAATACATAAATACATCTTCGAAGATTATTCTTTTTTCTCT
>JAKPQU010000181.1 GCA_029555925.1 Bacillota bacterium | reverse complement strand
AGAAGATAGGATACATGAGCCAGCCCCTTTACATAGTATTGTTTTACAAACATTTTTAGAACACCTCCGTAATTTTTTTATAAAAATTTTTATTTATATAGATGCCTTTTTATTAATAAGGATTCAATATTTTTGAAAAATTTACACGGTACCTCTCCAAACAAACCGGTAATAATATCTATCATTACCGGTTACCAGGAGGCTATGAATTGGAAAATTAATTTTTGCAAAATGAGAATTATAATTTTTTTTTATTTTTACCTGTTCCGGCGATTGGTGAATTTAGAGGTTAATTCCCTCTATATCTGTAGATTTTAGATATTACTTTTTGTAATTACTGACCTGACCATAAGTATATAATAAAAGCTTTTCTCACGTTACACGTTACGAGAATATATGTGTATTATTTATGCTTATCTCAATAATTATAATTGGATATTTAAATGAAAAATTCCTTCCTGAACATAAAATATTATACTTGATAAACACTTCTCTTTCAGGCTATAATTATAGTGTATTTCATATCTTATTAGAATTTAAGTCGTCGTCGCGTGACGGGTTTAATCCCTGTGCATCACGCATTACGCTTTACGCATTACGAGGTCATTATTATGGATAGTTATGAAACTAACTATAACAGATAGAGTCAGATAATAAAATTTTTTCTCCCGTCATGCCGCGTTACGCGTCACGACCACTTAAATTTTAATAAATGATAATACATAAATATGTTTCACGTGAAACATATAGAGGAGGAAACATATATGTCAGGCATGATTTTTGTTATAATTTTCTTTACTGTTTTTATCCTGCTTTTTGCTATTATGATCTATAGGTCTGTAAAAAATAGTATGAAAGTAGAAAAAATGTACGGAGAACTAATTATGAAGGAAGGATTCAGGGATATAATGAATTCTTCTGCAGAAAAAAATGAATTTATCCGGAAGGCCATGAAGGTTGCAAACAGCTACAGTAATTATGACAGGATTACTCCTGCTAAATTGATTATGAAGGAAGAAGAAGGAAGCACTTTATATGTATCTTCTGCCAGTATGGCTACAGGACACACTTCTTCTCCGGGAGACGTAATTCTGCTCATTACGCTTCCCTTACATATTGAAGGCACTGTTTTGATACGTTCCAGACTGCCGAATATTATTGAATCACTCGTGTCCGGCGTGATAGAAGGAAGGGGATTAATGCCTGTTAGAACCGAAAATGTTGATAAATTTGTTCTTTATACAACAGATATAAGAAATAAAAATTTTCTTACTCCTCCCGTAAGAGAAGTTCTGGAAAATTACTCAAAGATTACCGGCGGAGCAGTTTCTGCATCTACTATGAATATGGGAACCGTAATAGCAGTAACTGATAACATACTTTATATTTCCGCCCTTGCTCATACTATGTATGAAGATCTTTACGGACTGGTGAAGTTCGGCAGGGAATTATCTGTAGCGACAGTTAAATCTCTTTCAGAGAAAAAGAGTCTTCCCGATGGAGGAGAAACAACCTGTCCTTCCTGTAATGAAAAAATTACCGGTAATAACAGTTTCTGTACAAATTGTGGCTATCAGATACCCTTCACCGGTAATTGATATCCTTATACTCTCTAAATATTTTCCGTTATTTCAATCATCATATCAAGGAGCAGTAAGATACAATTTGTAATAAAGGAGATTTTTATGTTTTCAGATGAATATAATTCAACTCCTGGAAAAATAACCTTTACAGGCAAATGTGGAAAAGAAATAAAAGAGCTATGGAATTTCGGAGACATCTCTGCCATTTCTTCCGACAGGGAAGGTAATATTTATGTCGATGATAATACTGTATGTGATGCTCTTCTGGATGGTAAAATAACAGATTATAAAGAATATATTGATATGGATTTTAAGTGTTTATATACTGACAGACTCATAATAAGACGGCTCAAATTGAGTGATAAAGAAGATTTTTTTAGATACAGATCCCACAGAAATGTCATAAAATATCAGTCATGGAAACCGAAACATATTCAGGAAATAGAAGATTTTATACAATCTATGAATGAAATTCATCCGAATATTCCCGGCACATGGTTTCAAATGGCTCTATGTATAAAAGAAACAGATAAAATGATCGGTGATGTGGGCCTTCATTTTTTTGAAACAAATTTCCTTGAAGTAGAAATCGGTTATACCATTTCACCGGATTTTCAGGGTAAAGGATATGGAATAGAATCTGTCAGGGGAATTCTGAATTATCTCTTCGAAAAACTCCATAAGCACAGGGTTTTTGCATCGGTTGACCCTGAAAATAAACCTTCCATTGCCCTCCTGGAGAGAGCGGGGATGA
The DNA here is from genome assembly GCA_029555925.1 of Bacillota bacterium. The sequence continues at coordinate 303 of JAKPQU010000181.1, read as the reverse complement.
AAAAAGAAGCCCATTTCAGGAAAAATATTTTTATAGATGGAGAATGGGTTGATGAATGTATATATGCCATACTTGATGAAGAATGGCAGATAAAATAATGACGAACATGACCGGGTGAACAGAACAAAGTATGAGGAATTATCCTCCCTTTTTGCAGATTTTTTTAAAAATCTGCGAAAGTATAGATATAGAATTAAAAATTAAATAAGGGCTAATTTATTGTCTGTAAAACAAATTAAATAAGGCAAATTATTTTTCTTCGTAGGAGCCTGTCAGGCAGAAGTTGATAAATGGTTACTAATT
>JAKPQU010000173.1 GCA_029555925.1 Bacillota bacterium | reverse complement strand
GGAGAAAGAACAGTTTCAACAAAAGAAATTATTCTTCAGATTAAAAGTAAACAAGATAAGGAAGAAGCACTCAGACAGTTCAGAACTGAAGCAACGATGCTTCCAAAACTGGATCACAGGAATTTACCTAAAGTAATAGATTATTTTGAATATAACGGTAAAGAATATCTGGTTATGGAATATATTAACGGTAAAACCCTTAAAGAATATATTGACGAAAAACGTTCGCCATGTACAGAAGAAGAAGTCATAAACTGGGCTGTTGAAATATGTTCGGCTCTGGACTATCTTCACAATCAGAATCCTCCTGTAGTATTCAGGGATTTAAAGCCGCAGAATATAATGATTAATAAGTCCGGTCAGCTCAAATTAATAGATTTTGGCATAGCAAAAATATTTACCCCCTCGGAGGAAACAAATACAATTATTCATGCCAGAGGCACTATGGGTTTCTGTCCTCCTGAACAGTGCAGTATAAAGGGAAATACCGATCCGAGATGTGATATATTCTCTCTCGGTGCAACAATACATTATCTCCTTACAAACAGAAATCCTTCCACCCTTCCTTTTGTATTCCCTCCTCTAAGGGAATTAATACCGACCGGCTCGGAAGAAATGGAAAAAATTCTGATAAAAGCATTACAACTGGATTGTGATGACAGATATCAACATATAAAAGAATTTATGGATGATATTGATAAAATTATTTCCAGGAAGAAAAAAGAAGGCACTGTTGAAGGCTGGGTAGGTAAATGGTGGTGGGTTCTTGCTATAAGTGCCGCTTCTTACTGTGCAGGACTTATAGGTCTGAGATCACTGTTACACTATATAAAACCGTTCCTCTCTTATTTATTCAAGCCTGTAGGTTTTCTGGTTTTATTTATTTATCTCTTTATACCAATAGGAATTTTGATTTTTTATTTACATAAAGATAAAAAGGAGCCTGTTTAAATGCTTCAAGAGCTTTTTTACTATCAGGAAAGGATTTACAAAATAAATTATTGACGTTATAATTTAAGGTAATAATTATAATTCTATATATTCAGGTCACAGGCTCCTCGCGTCACGCGTCACGCGTCACGATTTTAAGAAAGGGGAAAAAACATGTTCGGGCAGATAAAGAATTTTTTTAGTTCGGAGGGAAAAAAACCCGGTGCTTCTTCTAAAAAATCTAAAAAATCCGGGAAAAAAAATCCGGGAAAAAAGGAAAAAGTAATAGAAACATTTAAATTTCCGGTAGAGGAAAAAAACGAACAGGATCTCAGATTATTTATGTTAAATACCTTTCTTATGACTCCCCATGGACATTTAGACACAGTCAAATCACTTCATCAGGAAATGGTAAAAAATGATCCTGTTTTTTACGGGCATCTTGCTTCATGGTATTATCAAAAGGGAGACGTAAGGGATCATAAAGAAATTTTTACGGCTCATCTTCTTACAAGCAGTCATGAAATGCACAGAGAAGCAGGGTGCGCACTTCTGGAAAAATTTCCTCCCTATCAGGTTTCCCGTATCATGGATTATTGCAAGATAAGCCTCAAGAAATTTCCTAAAATTGCAAGAACTGCAGTAATTCAATATCTGAGGACAAGAGAAAAAGATACTGAATGGTTTGATTCTTCAGTAATAAGAGGAAGAAAAGTAATGAAACATCTCTATGCATCATTACGTATAAAACCTTCCGAAAGAGCCCAGCAGATACTTTTTGATAACATCCCTCCTGAAGGAAGTTCACTTCATTCCCTGAAAATACTTGCAAAAGAAAAGGAACCTGCAGCACAGGCAAAGATAATCTTTGACCATAAAATTCCCTATCCCGTAGCAGTAGGAACAATAAAAAAAATAACTCCTTCCCTTATGATTGCACTTATAAATAATATGTCATCTCAGGAACTTATAAATAACATGGCATCACTGAAAAAGAGAGGGGCTTTCGAAAATCCTGATATAAAAGCCATCATAGAAGAAAAACTCGGGGAAGCAGGAAAAGACAAAAGGGTTTCTACCATGAAAGCCAGAGTTGCCTCAAAAGTAGCAGGTCTTTCACAGGAACTTACAGATAACCTGGAACAGGTAGCACTTGAAAAAGCAAAGGAAAAGGGAACAATAAAAAATCCTACCGCCATATTTGTAGACAAATCAGGCAGTATGGATATAGCAATAGAGGTTGGGAAAGCAGTTGCCACCATGTGTTCTGCCATAGCAGAAAATGATCTTTTTGTATATGCCTTTGACAACATGGCTTTCCCCGTTACGGCAAAAGGGAAAGATATGGCTGCCTGGGAAAAAGCCTTCAGTGTCATAAAAGCAGGAGGTTCAACCAGTATAGGAGTGGCTCTCGAAATGATGAGGAGAAAAAAAGAAAGGGTTGAACATATTATTATTATTACAGATGAAGATGAGAATGCAACTCCTTTATTTACCGAAACATACAAAAAATACTGTGAAGAACTCTTTACATATCCTGCCATATTGATAGTAAAGGTAGGTCATGCAATAAATAAACTGGAAAAGGAACTGGACAGTAAAGGCATAGAGTATGTAACATATAATTTCAAAGGAGATTACTACTCACTGCCCAATCTCATACCTCTCATAAATCAGCCTACAAGGCTGGATTTATTGATGGAGATTATGTCCACACCTCTTCCTGTGAGGGAGGCTGCCCTGTGACAGATTTTACATCTGAAAAATGTCCGAACTGCGGTGCCAGTGAAATAAATTTCAATCTTACATGTAATTACTGTGGCAGTAAACTCAAGAGAAGAGAGGAAAATCTGGTTATAGCGTCTATCGGTTACAGATGTCCATCATGTCACAGTGATAACCTGGAAAAAAGTGATTTCTGTCAGCAATGTGGCACAAGAATAAAGAGAAAATGCCCTTTCTGTCTCACCACACACCATATAAGTGCTATGTTCTGTACAAAATCAGGGTATAATATAAAAGAGTGGGAAGAGAAAAAAAGACTGGCAGAAGAGAGAAAACCGGAAGAGAAAATAAAAAAGCCAAAAGTTGATGTAAGGAAAATTCTTGAAAAGACTATTGAGAAAGAAGTCAAGGGTGAATCGTGAGTCGTGAGTCGTTAAGGGTGAAGAGTGAAATGGATGCTTACCCGTCACGCATTACGCCTTACGCATTTATAAAAAAGGAGTAAAGAAACATATGAAAACATTAAAAACAATAGCTTTAATATCTCTGGTAGTATTAATGATCTTTACAGGATGCAACGGAAAAGAAAATGCCGATAAAACAACTGGCACACAGGAAACACCTTCTATGGGTAATTCAGAAACTCCGCAGGCAGAACAGGGTAAAACACCGAACACACAGGAAACACCGGTGACGGCAAAGACTGTAGCAGCAACCACGGAGGAAGAACAGGATAAAACACCTGGCACAAAGGAAACACAGAAAAGTTCTTCCGAAGAAAAGGGGAAACTGTTATTCGAGATGAAAACATCAAAAGGAACAATGAAGGGTGAACTTTATCCCGATGTTGCACCAAATACTGTACTCAGTTTTGTAACCCTGAGCAAGAAGAAATTTTACAACGGTCTGACTTTCCACAGGGTAGAACCGGACTTTGTAATTCAGGGAGGAGACCCTGAGGGCACAGGAGAGGGGGGGGGCCGGGATATACAATACCTGCAGAATTTAATGACATAAAACATGACGAAGGTATACTCTCAATGGCCAGAGCAATGGACCCCGACAGTGCAGGAAGTCAATTTTTTATATGTCTTTCAAGAGAACACTGTAAACACCTTGATAATCAATACACAGTATTCGGTAAGGTAACGGAAGGATTTGAAGTGGCAAAAAAGATTGAACCTGGCGATAAAATTGAGGAAATTAAAATAATCGGAGAGTTACCGGAAAAATTGAAAGGGAAAAAAATAAAGAAAAGCAGTGAACAGTAAATACAGTTATCAGTAACCAGTAACCAGAAACCTGATCACTGATAACTGGTCACTGGTCACTGAAAAAGGGGGATTATTATGAAAAAACATTTAATTCTCTTATTTGTATTTATAATATCTCTCACATCCACAGCATGGTCTATAACAAAAGAGGATATAATAAAACTTACCAGAGCCGGTACAAGAGAAGAGGTTA
>JAKPQU010000153.1 GCA_029555925.1 Bacillota bacterium | reverse complement strand
AAAAAATCTAAACTGGAACGTTTATAACAGTTACAGCTTATATCATGCTACTTTACATTATAATTCAATAAAATATACCTGTGCTGCCGTGATATTTTTTTCTCCGGAACACCAGGCAGGCAGACTACTATGTCTAAAGCTAAATAGTATGAGGTGAGCATAAATAATACATATATGCTCCCGTGACGGGTAATGTGTGACGCTTGACGGGAGGAAAACTTTTATTACATGCTTATGCTCAGGTCAGTAATGTGTAACTCCTGATAATAATATACTGTTTTACATAGAAATTATGATATGCCTGGAAAAACAAAATTATAGTGTATTTCATAACTTATTAGAATTTAAGTCGTCGTAACGCGTAACGCGTGACGCGTGACGGGTTTAATCCCTGCGCATCACGCATTACGCGTCACACATTACGAGGTCATTATTTATGGATAGTTATGAAACTAACTATAATAGAAGAGGATTATTTGTTTTCACAACGGGCTGGCCGCAGAAATTCTATGCCTATCTATCTGCAAGAATCTTCGTGGAATAAATAAAGAACTATGGAATGTTAACAAAAAGTTAACAAAAAGTGATTGTTTCCACGAAGTTTATTTATTATAATTATAATATTGAAGTGAGTAGTGAAAAGTGAAAAGCCAGAAAACCTTATCTAATCGGGTTTATAACATATTAAAATATTAATTGCTTATGCTCAGGTTAGTAGTTAAATTATATCTTCAGGTTTTAAGAAAAGGACAGGTATTATGCATATTAGAAGAGAAATACTTAAGAAAAATAACTCGGAGACAAATAAACGTAAAATCAGAGATATAAAATATGGAAGAGTATCTATAGATATTACACATAAAGAAGATTCTTTTAAATCCGATTCCCATATAATAGGTCATAAAGATAACAGTATAGCAAAAAGATTTAAGATAAGAGAAAACAGTGCTATAGCTGTGAAAGGAGAAACAAAAATTGAAGGCGATGTAAAAGCAGACATGGAAGTTTCTTCTGATACTTTTATGATAAACCCTGCGCTCAGAGCTGCGACAGAGAATACTGCCGGTATAGAAACATGGAAAGAAGCGAACTGTTCAGGCCTTCATTTAAATGGAAAATTTGAGGCAGGATTGCAGGCCAATGCCGATGCCGGTGTAGAGGGAGTGTTCCATGTTTCTTCAAAGGAATGTGAATTTGGTTTTAACCTTGCCAATAGGATTGAGCTCGGTACCTATGAAGGTGTCAGACTGGCTGCCTCTTCCAGCAGGGGCAGTGATTTACATTTAAATGTTAAACTGGAACAGGGGCCTCAGCTTGGGGGAGCTATAGGAGCAGGTCTTAAAATTGATAGAGAAGCAATTCATGGCAGACTTGAACTGGACGGGAATTTCGGTCTTTTTGGAACAGATCTTAAAGCATCTTTTACTCTGAAGTATGACGATGTAAAATATGCTGTGGATAAAGTTGTGAATGCAGTAATAGCAGGGCCTCTGGGTATCATAGCTTCCAGGGTCTTCCACAGGGCCGAACAAGAAGATAAAATTCAAGGAAAAGAGACTCCTAAGAAGGAATATAATAAAGGGCACGATGCGAAAAAGACGGAAGACGACAGACCTTCTGATGTGAAAAAGACGGAAGATAAAGATTCTAATCAGGGTGAAGATATTTCTGTTTATGATGCCGCCCATGGGCATTTCAAATGGCAACGTCTCAGGTTTGACGATTAACGCATAAATGAGCAGTGAGTGCAAACAAAGAACTCACTGCTCACATGCTTACTATTCAGGTATAAGGCTGAATGCACTTACTACATCGCCATCGAAGTGATAAAGAACTTCTTCCACATAATCAATAAGATATCTCTCTCCTACATCGCCCAGATAGACACCTTTATCTATATTGCCGTCCTTTGTATTTATTCCTGCAAGTCCTGTAAAGTCTTTTCTGTTTTCAATCTGACCTTCCAGGTATATATGGGGATCTAGCTTTTTTCTGCTTTCTACAAGGGTAATTCTGTAATTTCTTATTGTTTCTGCTTCACGAAGTCCGGGACTGTTGCGATAATCTTTTACTTTTTCCCAGTAATACTGTTCTGATTTAACCTGTGCTTTTACTCTGGTTCCTGCGGCACTCTGGCCGGGAATTACATCATGTATTAATATATAGCTGCTGAAGAGCAAAAGGCCTGTACCTCCTGTAATAACTGTAAGGAACATGCCTGCACTCAGTCTGAAATTGATATTTGACATGGTTTCTGAAGGTTCTTTTACGCCGCTTTCCCATAGTTTTATCCCTTTATCGGGTGTAAAAGCGACTGCTCTTCTGGGAGACCAGAAAACTGCATTCCCTTCCGAGTTTCTTAATCCGAACATAGGTCCTTCTATACCAAGTTCTTTACTGTAAAGTAATGTACCGTTAAATTTATCAAGAGCTATTATATTTTTCTTATCTGCAATGATCACTCTGTCTTCAAACATTACCATATTGGCGAGACTGTCTTTACCAAGGCGGTAATCCCATATAAGTTTTCCGTTGGCTCCATCTATGGCAGATACTCCGAAGGGGCCTCTGGAAACCCATTCGTTTTTATTAGGGTTAAAGAAAAATCCTCCCCTCTGAGCCCATATAATACCATTGTCCATGAGTAAAAGTGGTACAAGTCCCAGGTTGTCACTGTCCCACATCATTTCACCTGTGAGTCTGTCTATCGCTTTTACCTGTCCCTGGCCGGACGTATAAATTACATTGTCTGTAAATATAGGATCTGCATCTGTTTTGACAAGGTCAGGATCTCCTGCCGGATAGGTAGTTTTCCAGATAGTATTGCCTGTAATGTAATCCCATCTGGTTATACCGCCGTAAAAGAAATAAAGCTCGTCCCCGAGAAGAACCGGCCTGTGGTATCCGCTGAGATTGTATATTTTATAACCAAGCCATGTATCTTCCACTTTTGTTCCCAGAACGTCTCTGTCAAAATCCCTGTGCCACTGTATCTCGCCTGTATTAACATCTATATTATACATATGAGGAATTATCATGGGCGATTTGGATAGTGTTTCCTCCTCAATATATTTCTGATCCGTTATATATAAGAAGGAAAGTTGATCCAGAAGAGGAACAACTTCCAGAGGTCTTCCTGTAATATCAGATGTGGACCATACCACGTTCCCTGTCATAACTTCAAGGGCATAAAGGTTTGCATCCTTAACTATACCGCCGAGTTTTTTATCAGGATCACTTATAAGAACTATATCTGTACCTTCTATGGGCCAGACAAATTCTCTTTTCAGATTAATATCTTTCTTGGACCATAATATATTACCTGTTTTCCCTTCTATTGCTATAAGATGTTTCTCCGTGCTTGCTATTATTACTCCCAGTGAGGTAAGAACTTCCCAGTCTATATTTGAAGGGAATTTCTTACTCCAGAGTTTTTCTCTTGCAAAAGCAGGAGATATGGTTGAAGAAAAAATACTGGTAATAAGAACGAGAACAATTATCTTGTTTATTAGATTATTCGAAAAGTCAGGCAATTTATAACTACTCCTTTGCTTTAAATTTTTAATATTATATCATAAGGAGTGAAAAGTGAAAAGTGAAAAGTGAAAAGAATAGGACATTATGTACTCTTAACTGTAGTTAACAACCTGTTCTGTCCTTTTAAAAAAGCAGAAAGACTTGCCGGTGTTTCTTCACCGAGTAATTCAATGGATTTTTTATAGTCTCTTATAACAGGTTCATATGTCATATGATCTTCTAATTCCTGTTTCATATATAGATTATTTATTTCCTCTTCGATTAATTGAAGAACTTCTTTTTTATCACATTTACCGGTAAAATAATCAATAAATTTCTCTGTCCCTCTGATTTTATCGTGAAATAAAACCGGTCGTCTGTCGATCATAAGAGTCAGACATGATATAGTTATGGATAAAAGCTGAATGGCTGTAATAAGGTCGTATAAATTTTCATTGCGAAAAAATGTTTCTATCTCTTCCAGTGATATGAAGAGTAAATGTAGAGCCATATAAAAAGAGTTGAATAAAAACAGTGTCACTCTGTCATATTCCTCCAGATTATCTTCTTCGAGTATATCCAGCAACGGAACAACCATATGCTTTAGAGATTTAATAATGTTAAGTTCATTATGTCTTAAGTCGTTCAATAATATATCCGTTTTCTCAGGAGCTTTTATGAATGTGTCTATCACATTGTCTGCATATTTTAAACCTTCCGGCACATATGCTGTTTTAGTGTCTATAAGCTTTAATAAATGGTAAGCCCGTGAGGATAAAGGCTCTTTTATGGAATCTCTTCCGGACAAAAATTTCAGTTCTTTCCATAATTCTTCATTCAGGAAAGTCTCTATAATTATAAGTGATTCTACAGGACCAGGAATGGTTAAAAGTAAAAGTTCTTTTTTTATTTGTTCTCTGTACCGGTGATTTATGTTATCTATTTTTTCCGAAAGATACAGGATTGATGTAATGTATTCGAGTATATAAAGAGCGGTACTGGCGACAGAAAGTAAATCATTAAAGGTGATTTTTTCTATCAGTTGAAATCTTCTCCTGAATGGATCCGATAGTAAGCATTTATGTGTAAGTCCAAGGAGTATAAGATTAATCTGCTTGTTTTCAATCAAGATATTTAAATGTTTTCTTGTTAATCTGCTTATAGACTGACAAAAGCCTGCCTTTAATAGTTTCTCGCAGTCATGAACTGTAAGAGAAATATGTGCAGACAGAAATATCTCTTTCAATTGATAGGTTTTTAATACCAGTTCATACGGTTCTTCCATAGTTTTGACCGGGATTTTCAGGATTTATTGAGGTGAGCATAAATAATAAATATCTGCTCTCGTGACACGTAACGCGTGACACGTGACAGCAGGAAGACTGTTATTACATGTTTATGCTCAGGTCAGTAAGGATGACCAGGCTTTTATAGTGTATTTCATAACTTATTAGAATTTAAGTCGTCGTGACGCGTAACGCGTGACGCGTGACGGGTTTAATCCCAGCGCATCACGCATTACGCTTTACGCATTACGAGGTCATTATTTATGGATAGTTATGAAACTAACTATAACTTTTCGGCCCGTTTACTCCCTTCCACACTGAAATATTTACCTGTAAAAAAGAATAACTTTTTCTACTTATTTTGTCAATTATTTATTTTTTATAATGTTTATAGTAATTTTTTAGCAGCTCCTGTAGATTGTCATTGCAAAATTATACTCTGTGAAAAGTGGTTTTGCAGGAAAATCAGGACTTTTGTATAAGAATCTTTTCTATTGACTCATATTTCACAAAGAAGGGGTGAACAGTACGAATGAAAAAATCAATTTCTTTTGATTTTAACAATATGTTTTCTTCCTCTATAGGAATAAAACATGGAATAACAGAAGAAGACCTTAAAAGATGGACACCTGTAGCTGAAAAAGCACAGGAAAAAATTAAAGATGTAATAAAAAACAGGGAAAACAGAATAAAGATAGGCCTTGAGTGGATTGAGCTTGGGGAACACGATCCTTCCGTGGTAGAAAAAATTACGAAAACTGCAGACTATATATGCAAAAATTTTAAAAATGTCATATCCCTTGGTATAGGCGGTTCCTATCTGGGACTTAAGGCAGCACAGGATGCACTTGCTTCTCCATATTACAATGAATTTGACTCTTTAAGAAAAGGAAAACCGAAGATTTATTTTGAGGGAAACAATCTTGATCCAACTACAATAGGAGCGCTTCTTAAAAATCTGGATCCGGGGGAAACCTGTATAACGGTTATCTCCAAATCAGGTGAAACGACAGAGACAAAAGTCGCTTTTGATATTGCGAGAAACTGGCTTAAAAATCACGTCGGAGAAGAAAAATACGGCAAACAGATAGTTGCAATTACAGATCCTTCGTCAGGCTCATTGAGAAAACTTGTAAATGCCATGCAGGAAAAAGACAGGGAAAATTTTACTGATTTTTCCGTATTCCCCGGAGTGGGAGGAAGATTTTCAGAGTTCAATATAGGACTCCTTCATCTCTCCCTTATGGGAGTTAATCTGGAGGAAATATTTGCCGGTATAAGAGATATGAAAGACATATGTTTTCGCCATGATGTCCTTAAAAACCCGGCATTACTTTATGCCACTTTACAGTCTATTCTTTACCTGGAAAAGGGTAAGTCTATTTCAATTATGATGCCTTTCTCTGAAGGCCTTAAATCAACTGCAGAATGGTACGTACAACTCCTTGCGGAAAGTCTAGGGAAAGAATACAGGAGAAAAATAATTAAAGATAATGGTCTTGAGGTGTGGACAGATGATACAGAAACAAGGGTAAACAGAGGAAGGACACCTGTTCCCTGCAGAGGTACAAATGATCTTCATTCCATACAGCAGAATAATATAGGAGGAGAGAACAACAAAACCCTTACGCTGGTAGAGGTTCAGGATTTTGGCACAGACATGGAAGTTCCGGCCCTGAGCGGAGAACTGCTTGCAGGCAGAAAACTTTCCGAATTAATGTCCCTTGCCGTAAGAGCTACCGAATGGGCTCTTATGAGGGCAGAAAAACCGAATATGACCATAGTAATGCCGGAAGTGTCTCCATATACATGGGCACAGTTGCTTTACTTCTTTGAAATTGCCACAACCTATGAAGGTGAATTCCTTGATGTTTATGCATTTCATCAGCCCGGTGTGGAAAGCTATAAGAATTATATGTATAAATGTCTCGGTAAAGAAGGACTTAAAAAAGAGATTATTGAAGAGATAGATAGTTATCCTCTCAAGAAACTGAATGAATATATTATCGGGTGAAGAGTGAACATTGAGTGATGAGCAGTGAGCATAGAAATTCGGCCGTCACTGCTCACATTTCATTATTTTTTTAATGTTTTATCTATGAGAGATGTTTCCGGTAAATCTCCTGCTTCTGAAAAGACTACTTTCCCGTTCATATCTACGAGAACATTTAATGGTATATACATGACATTATAGGGGTCTCCTGTGGAATTCTCCGGATCGAGTAATACTCTGTATTTTATGCCTTTATCCTTTATGACCTGTTTCACATCATCTATGGACTCATCGGAATTAATTGTAAGAAGTTCAAAATTTTTGCCTTTGTAGGTTTCATATAATTCATTCAGTTCAGGAACCTCCTGAATACAGGCTCCTCAACCTACGCTCCAGAAAACAATAAGAACTGCTTTCTTGCCTTTATAACTTTTCAGTTCCACTGTTTTGCCCGACATATCTTTTAATGTGAAATTTTTTGCCATTGTGCCTACCTTCGGGCCTCCCGTGTCTTCTGCATAAGTGGGTGATACAAAACCGGCACATATTACATAAAATAAAAAGGATGTTATCAGTAAAAGTTTCATTGTTCCAGTCATAACAATTCACCTCCTTTCCAGATTGAAAAATCTTATATGTAAAAAAGAATAGCTTTTTTTAGATATTTTGTCAATTACCCGGAATGACTATACGGGCTGTCATAAATTTTGTATAAACCTCTATTATTGAATTGAGCATTATAGTGTATTTATTCAGATGATCGTGACGCGTAACGCGTAACGCGTGACGGTTTTAGTCCCTGCACATCACGCATCACACATTACGCATTACGAGGTCATTATTTATAGATAGTTATGAAAAACTATAATAAAATCTTTTTTCTTCACCATTGACCACCCTTCACCATTGACCACCCTTTACTATTTTAAGTAATTCCCTTTATCCTTTTTATCTGTTATAATTTAAGTTACAGATATCTGTATTACCATTTGATAAAATCCTGTCTCTCGATATATAAGGGTACAGGTAATCCTCGCGTCACGCGTTACGCGTCACGCGTCACGATAATTTTTTTAGCGGAGTTTATTGATGAAAGAACTGTATGTGTCTGTGTTTGACCTGATTATGTGTATGTCCGGCGCGATGGATATGATCAATCCATCTGTAGTGGATCATCATAAAAGGGTTGCCTATATCGCATTCAGTATAGGAAAAGAAATGGCCCTGTCTCTGGAAGAACAGAACAATCTTATCCTTGCGGGACTTCTGCATGACAGCGGTGCTTTATATTTGAAGGAAAGACTGGCGACTCTTGAATTTGAGCTGGAAAATCCTTACAGGCATGCAGAAAGAGGATATTTATTACTGAGAAATTTTCAACCTTTTCATAAAATAGCACATATGGTACGTTACCACCATACTCCCTGGACAGACGCTATGGCCGGCTACAGAGATATTCCCCTGGAAAGTCATATCCTTCATCTGGCAGATAGAATAAGTGTGCTTATTGATAATAGAGAGAAAAATATTGTCTGGCAAGGTAAACATATTATTGAACAGATTAATAGATTTTCCGAAAAATTATTCAACCCTGATTTGCTGGATGTTTTTAAGAGTTTATCAGGTAAAGAATCTTTCTGGCTTGATGCATCCTCTCCATTTATAGGTTTTATTCTTTCCAGAAGGACAAAGTTACCGTCAATTGAATTAAATCTGAAAGAACTTATCAATCTGGGAAAACTCTTCTGTCAGATTATAGATTTCAGAAGCCACTTTACTGCTACCCATACGAGCGGTGTAGCCGCAAGTGCTGAAACTCTGGCCAGGCTGTCAGGTTTTTCTGAAAGAGAATGCCATTCGATGAGACTGGCAGGATATCTTCATGATCTCGGTAAACTTGCAGTCCCTTCAGAGATTTTAGAGAAGCCGGGTAAATTAACAGAAGAAGAGTTCAGTATTATTCGTTCTCATACGTACTATACATACATTACACTTGAGCATATCAGTGAATTCGACGTTATTAACAGCTGGGCTTCCTTTCATCATGAAAGACTTGATGGCAGAGGATATCCATTTCATCTCAATAAACAGGATTTATCCATAGGATCGCGAATTATGTCTGTAGCAGATGTATTTACTGCCCTGACCGAAGACAGACCATATAGAACCGGTATGGATAGTGAGAAAACAATGAAAACTATCCGGACTATGGCAGAAAATTCAGCCCTGGATAAGTATATTGTTGAACTGCTGGAAGATAATTTTGATGAAATTAATAATTGCCGGGCACAAGCCCAGAAAAAGGCACGGGAAGAATATAAAGAATTTGAAGAATCCGGGAATAAGGAGATGAGCTTATGAAGGAACATCCATGGCATGAAGCCTTAACTGTATCAGGTATTCCGGAAGAATATAAATATGTGAGATCACAGAAATGCAGTAAATGTGGGGGAACACTTCAGAAAAAAATGCAGGCCCTTCTTTTCAGTGAAGAGCAAAAACCTTATGACTTATTGACCTGTGAATGCACACACTGTCACGAGGAAAAGAAATTTTATTTTGATATAAGCAGTTTTTTCGGTAAAAATATATAATTTTTTTTAGAATAAAATTTTGTTGTTATTGCTTGCTGTAGGAAAAAATCGAAATATATAACGCTATATGGTTACAGGGAAAAGATGGAAATATCCTCTATGTTACGTGATTCTCATATAAATTCCGCTTCACCTGTTACCTGACAAATAATTTTGTCCTGGAGAGGAAGTTAAATTTGATAACTCATAATCCCAATCCTATAGATGAACTTACGCTGGAAAAATTAAGGGAAGCAGCCGGTAAAGGGCCCGTTCTTATTCTGACCCATCATAATCCTGATCCTGACGGACTTGCATCAGGTTATGCCCTTTCCATACTGTTAAAAAAGGCCTGGGGTATACAGAGTAGGTTGATCTATACAGGACTGGTTGGCAGAGTGGAAAACAGAGCAATGCTTAAATATCTTACACCTGAGTGGCAGAAACAGAAAACTATCAGGAAATTTGATTCCTATTCAGCTATTGCCCTGGTAGATACTCAGGCAGGATGCGGAAATCATATCCTGTCAAATAAGTTCCGTCCCTCTATAGTAATAGATCATCATCAATCAGTACTGGCCTCAACGGAAAGTATTAAATATGTTGATATAAGAACTGAAATAGGTGCCACATCAACCCTGCTGTTTCAGTATCTGGAAGCAGCAGGTATAGAAATGCACGGTCGCCTTGCTACGGCACTGTTTTACGGACTTAAAACAGACACAAGGGGATTGTCACGAAGCACTACATGTTCCGATGAATATGCCTATTTCAAACTTCTATCCAATGTGGATCATCATAAATTATCCCAGGTAGAACAGGCCCAGTTGCCGGTGGTCTATTTTCGTGCCTTTGATAATGCTCTGCGCTCTACCAGGGTTTACGGTAAAGCAGTAATAACAGTGCTTGAACAGATGCACAGTCCGGATCTGCCGGCAGAGATAGCGGATTTACTTATAAGACTGTCCGGCACAAAGGCTGCACTCTGCATGGGCCAGTATAATGACACACTTAATCTCTCTCTCAGAACGACTCCTCTTTACCCCTATGCCGGTTCTCTTATTCATCAGATACTTGATGGTCTTGGCATGGCAGGAGGCCACAGGGTTATGGCAGGAGGTCAGGTACCTCTCGGGAAAAGCGCTCCCAGTACGATAGAGGCAGAAATAACAGTAAGATTTCTCCAGGCCATGGGAGAAAAAGGGCCGGGGAAACCTCTGCTATCTGTTAAAGAATCTTAATGACTGTCCTAAGACGTTACTTCCATATCTTTAAATAACATATAAGGAACTCTGGAGCCGGAAGACATTGAATAATAAAGATCTGCACTCATGCCAAGTAACTGGTTCTTCAGTAAATTGTACAGATTACCGCTTATAACGGTATTTTTTATTCTTCCTCCTATTTTGCCATGTTCTACTTTAAAACCATGGATTACTGTGCCGGCGAAATCTCCATTCTGTATATTCCCCATAGAGAGATCGGGCGCTGACTTTACAAGAATTCCTTCTTTTATTGAAGATAGAAGCTCTTCATAAGAAGAATTACCGGGATTTATTGTAATACATGAAGAGTTTATGGAAGGATAATATTCATAACTTCTACCTGTAATCCAGTTTTTACGAAAACCGTTGCCGGAAGAAGGCATGTTCAGTTTGACACTGTTTTTAAGATCCAGGAGAAATCCTTTCAGGACACCTTTTTCTACAAGTGGAGTCTTCTGTGACGGCACACCTTCGTCATCAAAAGGACATGAATTTGTGCCGCTTTTTATGGTCGGATCATCATAAATACTTATAGATTCATTAAATATTTCCTGTCCGAGTTTTGAATAAAGAGGAGATGTCTTCCTGTATACTCTGTTGCCATCAACACCTGTAACAAAAATGCTGAAAAGTTCTTCCACCGCATCGGGAGAAAATAAAACAGGATATTTGCCGTTCTGCATTTTTACCACAGACAGGCCATGTTTTATATCAAATAACACTTCGGATATCAATCTTTCTTCCGTTGTGTCTCTATCTGTAAAGCCTTTCCATATTTCAAATATATCATTTTCCCTGGTAAATTCTGTCATAACAAGTATGGAATAATAATTTTTTCTGTAATGTCCTCTGAACCCCGGCGATGTAAGGATATGAACTTCTTCCTCCCTTTTTTCAAAGGTTATATTTACATTTATCTTTTTATCAAAATCTCTTATTTCATTGATTATCTCTTCTCCCCTGGAAACAAGGCTGTTTATGTTAATATTATCTATATTTCTGTCCATATAATTGCCGGAACATTGCTCATGTTTTCCTGAAAAAGAAAATCTTGAATTGTCGCCGAATTCAGCGCTCGAAATAGCTTTTTCTATAATGTTTTCGTCTATTTTACTGGAAGTAACAAAACCTATTTTACCGTCTTTTCTAACTCTTAAACCTGCACCTTCACTTTCTTTCCCGGTCATACTCTGCAATTCATTTTTTTCAAATTCTAACTTTTTACTGGAATTTTTCAAATAAAATAATTCACTTTCTTCTGTGTCAGAAGAAGATTTATCTAAAATTTTTTCCAGATATTCCATTAAGATTCACCTCCTATCGATACATTCTGTATCCTTATATGGGGCCCCGATTCTGTTGTCGCAAGAGGCCACTGCTCGCCTCTTCCGCATCCTCCCCCGGAATCATTTATTTTAA
This sequence comes from Bacillota bacterium, assembly GCA_029555925.1. Next base: position 3,790 of record JAKPQU010000153.1, on the reverse strand, counting down.
AATCATTTCCTGTCATATCTATGTTTTTTAGTGTTTCAAATAGGTTTCCCGTTATCTTTACATCCCTCACTGCTTCTGAAATATGGCCATTTCTTATCATGTAACTGTAAGCAGGTGCGACTGTAAACATCTCCCCTCCCATGCCATAAAGAAAATCTATGGCATAAATACCGAGTTTTATGTCTTTTATCATGTCGTCGAAAGTGGATGTACCTCCTTCTATGCAGGTATTCCTCATCCTGCATATTGGAGGGAAACGGTAATCTATCGCTCTTGCCGAACCTGTAGGATTTTCTCCTAAAATAGAGGCAGTTTCCCTGGAATGAAGCCTTCCTGATAGAACCCCTTCTTTTATGAGATACGTTTTCTCTGTTTTTACACCTTCATCATCATATTTCATGGAACCTCTTGAACCGATATCAAGACCTGTGTCATAAATACTCAGAACGGTGCTTCCGAAAACTCTTCCAAGCCTCATTTCTTTCTTTAACGATTCGCTTTTGTAAAAATGATCTGCCTCGCATGTGTGGCCGAATGCCTCGTGTGCAAACGTTCCTGTTACGGCAGGATCGCAGATTACAGTATAGACACCTGATTTTACTTTCGGCGCATCCAGGAATTTTATGGCAGTCCTGCAGGATTTTTCTATTTTTTCTTCCAGATTGCGGCATACATCGAAATTATTTGAGCTGCCGTTTGTAACAACTGCCGGTTGAGTAATACCGTCCTTTGCGGCAATAATCTTCACTGTAATATACAGATCCAGAAGCTCCTGCTCTATAAAGGTTCCTTCCGAGTTGCAGAAATATTTCTTTTTAATCTGATCATAATAGGCAAGAAAGGAATTTTTTATAAGTTCTCTATCATAATTCAGTATTATTTTATTATAATCATCAAGGAGTTTTTTCTTTTCTTTTAAGGTTATATTTCTCGGATCGGAAAGAAGTTCTGCTTTTACTCTGTCTACTATAGAAGGAACTGGAGACAGCACGAGTTTGTTTCTTCCCACATGTTTTGCATGGTCTATGGCTCTCGCTGCAAAGGTGGGAAGTAAATTAATATTATTGAATGAAATAAACCCCCAACCTCCGTTTACAAGAGCCCTTACATTGCCGCCAAATTCAAAAGAAGTGCCAATCTTTTCTGTTTCGTCCGTATTTATGGCAATTTTTGTAGTCTCATAATCTTCTATTCTTATCTCCATGTAATCACAGAGATTCTTAAATTTATTTACTGTTTCAGTCAGTATATCCTGCAATTTTTTTGCCTCTTTTCTATATCAGGTCTGTGAAACGTAAGGAGCAACCAGTGACAGTCATTACGGTGATAGCAGTTAATTAAATGCCATAGATACCCGGTCACTGGTTACTGGTTACTGTTCACTGTTTAATAACTCACTCTCAATGCTTCTTCCAGAGTAGTAATTCCTGAAAGAACATAATCTATAGCTTTCTCCCGAAGAGTGCGGAATCCTTTCTCATGGAAAACTTTTTTAAATTTATCTGTCTTTTCTACGTCTGCAATGGCTTCCTTTAATTCCGTATCAAATATACATATTTCGTATAATCCGGTTCTTCCGGAGTAACCGCTGTTATGACATTCAATGCATCCCTTTCCTCTGAAGAGAGAAACATTCTCTCTGTCTGAAAAATATTTTTTGATAACATCAGGAGAAGGGGTGAATTCTTCTTTACAATTTTTGCAGATCTTTCTTACCAGCCTCTGAGCTATGGCTCCTTCCAGAACAGAAGCCAGCAGATATGGCTCAAGACCAAGATTTTTCAGGTAATCTACAGACTGAAATATGTCGGGACATGGTAACTGCACTATGATAAGATGGCCTGTAAGAGCTATTTCAGAAACCATTGTGGCTGTTTTACTGTCCGGAATAGATCCGACAAATATTACATCGGGGTCCTGCCACATAATACCCTTCAATAGTTCATAATAACCTTCTCTGTCAGGATGTACCGTTATCTGTGATATACCCTTCATAGGATATTCGATGGAATCTTCTAGAGTCATAATACTGGCATGCCCCCCGGTTTTTGAAAGAATATAATTCAATGCGCCGTGACATGTAGTGGTTTTACCGCTCCCTGATGTTCCTGTAACAATTACAAGGCCGAAGGTTTTGTTGAATATTTTCTTTACTGTCTCAAGGTCTTCTCTGCCAAATTGCAGTAATTCCAGCCCCTGCTCTACTGTTGCCTTTGCTTTTTCCATAGATTTTATCCTCATAGTAACTCTTTCTCCGTATATAACAGGAATTATTCCGATTTTTATATCAAACCTGTTGTCATCTCCGGTGATTTTATCTGTTTCTATTATTATTTTCCCTGTCTGTACCTTTTCCGTTATGTCCGGATCCAGGTCTGCCATATGTTTCAGTCTTATTATCAGTTCTTCTCCCGTTTCAGGAGACAGTATTTTTATATTCTCAAGGGAACCTTTAATGCGATATCTGATCATAAGCCCCTCTTTTAAGGGTTCTAGATGTATATCACTGGCTTTATCGCTGAAACTATCCAGAAATAATCTGTCGGCAAGATTTTTTATCAGTACATCTTTTTCATCGGAAGAAGTGATTATATCTTTTGTAGTCTCTATATCGCTTCCGGCCGGTATGTTCTTTCTTTCAAGTTTTTCTTCGAAAAATTTGATTGATTCTTTAAAATCCTTTTTTAACAGAACAAAATCAGTCCCGCTTGATTCCATGAAAGATATAAGGTCACGCCTGTAAAAACGCCATTTTTTACCAACTTTAAATCCCTGTAATTTCCCGTTTTTAAGCCATCTGGCAAAGGTAGGCCTGGATATTTTAAGAAATTCTATAGCCTGGTCTGCATCAAAAATTTCTTCTGTCATATTTATTCCTCCTTTATTATTTTATATCTTCAAATATCATTGTATATTATTAAGTATTAAAAGTCAAGATCTATTTTGCAAAAATATTTTTGTGATAGAATTATCTTGTATTGGTACGGAATTTCACGTAAAATAAATATACAGTCAGATGGAGGTGATTTTAATGAAGACTAAATTTATGATTTTCTCTATAATTATTACTTTAGTATTGTTCTGCGGCTGTAATCAGGCTGGTAAAGAACGCCTCAAATTATCAGGGAATAAATTGCTTTTAAACACCGGACTTTACCAGATGGAAATGGAAAAAGAAACAGAGAAAACGGAACAGTATGTAATAGCAGGTGCCGCTTCCCGCAAAAACAAAGAAGACTGTTATGATATGGCTCTTTTTGCAATTCCATACGAAAAGATGAAAGAATTTACAAAACAATATGGCGATTGTTTTACATGAGGAAACCCTGGAACTGGTGCAGTTCAAAGTGCTTCTCTCAATCTTATTGTTCTTGGCTATGGAGTAATAACGCAGAATAAGCTGAAAGAAATAGAAAAACTTTCGTCAGGAGGCAAAAAGCCTGTTATAGAGGTGAAAATATCAAAATTGAAGACCGTAAAAAGTCTTTATAATAACAACGGAACCATGGTTGACTGCAGTCTGAATATGGATTTTTATTTAGTAAAAGATGCAAAGATTATTAAGGAAAACTATTTATAATATTTCAGCAAATATTTACTGACCTGAGCATAAGCATTTAATAAACGTGTTCCTCCCGTCACGCGTCACGCGCAATGTCATTAAGTTAAGAAAAAAGATTTTATAAATTAATATTACCCTTATGGAATAACGTCTTATTTCCCTCCCTTGAGGGAGGGATTAAGGGAGGGTGTCTTTTAAGTTCATAATAACGTAATTATAACAGGAAAA